>JAYQGD010000229.1:0-5081 GCA_038140415.1 Rhodospirillaceae bacterium | reverse complement strand
TGGGTGTTGACGGTCACCTTGCGCATGCGCCGGCCCAGCTTGACGATGGGTAGGATGGCGATGGGAAACACCACAAAGGCGATCAGCGCCAGGATCCAGTCTTGCACGAACATGACAATGACCAGGAAGATGAGGGTCAGGAAATCCTTGCCGAAACCGGTGAGCGCATTGGAGACCGCGGCGCGCATCATATTGATGTCGATGGTGAACCGGGACAACAGACTGCCGGTGGCGGTGCGGTGGAAGAAGCCAAGCTCCATCCGGCTCAGATGTGCATATAGCCGGTGCTGGGTGTCGGTGATGATCCGCTGGCCGACAAAGCTCATCAGCACCGCTTGGCCGTAATTGGCAAGGCCCTTGATCGCGAAGGTCACCAGGACCGCGATGCCGATGGGCAGCAGAAACGCCTTATTCCGGGCGACGAACACGTCATTGATCACCGGCTTCATCAGCCAGGCGCTCAAGGCTGTCGCGCCGGCGACAAACGCCATGCAGAGAAGCGCGAAAACGATCCAGCCGGCATAGGGCCGCACGCTCTCGGCGAGCAGCCGCTTCACCAGGGCATATGTCGTGGTGCTTTGCACGGGGGCCGCGCCCTGTTCTGGGTGAGGGGTGTCGGTCAAATGTGCCTCAACCGGTTGAAATACCTATAAAAGAGTCCGCCAATATACCACGGACCATGCGCTCCCGCCAATCAGCACCGGTTTGTCTCTAGAAAAGGTTAAAGAGAGGGGATTCGTCTACTTCCCGGCCACCGTCATGCCGTCGACCCGGAGGGTCGGGGAATCGACTCCATAGCGGAAGACCAGGTCGTTGGCCGGGGTCAGGTTCAGGAACATGTCCTTCAGATTACCGGCGATGGTCACTTCGCTGACCGGATAGGCGATCTCGCCGTTTTCAATCCAGAAGCCGGCGGCGCCTCGGCTGTAATCACCGGTGAGACCGTTGACTCCAAAGCCGATGAGCTCGGTCACGTAGAATCCGCTTTTGATGTCGCTAATCAGCCCGGCCACGTCGGTCTTGCCGGCCTCGAGATATAGGTTCGTGGCGGACGGTCCCGGCGGGGAGCCGGTGCCCCGGGACGCATGCCCGGTGGTCTCCAGGCCAAGCTGCCGGGACGACCGTAAATCCAGGAACCAAGTGGTCAGTTTGCCGTCTTCGATCAGGTTGCGCTTTTGGTTGGCGACGCCTTCCCCGTCAAAGGGTTTGGACCGCAGGCCCCGGGGCCGGTGCGGATCATCCACGATGGTGATGCCCTCGCCGAACACCTGTTCGCCCATCTTGTCTTTGAGGAACGACGTGTTGCGTGCGATGGAGGAGCCGTTCACCGCCGTCGCCAGATGGGACAGCATTCCCCGCGCCACCCGCGTATCATAAATCACGGGCACTTGTTCGGACTTGGCCTTTTTCGGGTTCAAGCGTTTCACCGCCTTCTCGCCGGCGATGCGGCCGATCTCTTCGGGGCTCCGCAAATCTTCCGCATAGACCGAGCCTGAATAATCATAGTCCCGTTCCATGGCGGTGCCGGTCCCGGCCAGCACGGCGGCGCTCAGCGAGAAGTGCGAGCCGGAATAGCTCTGCGCAAAGCCGTTGGTGGCGGCGACCGCCACATCGGCCCGGCCCCAGCCGGCCTCCGCGCCTTCGGAATTGGTGACGCCGTCGACGGCGCGAGCGGCGGCTTCGGCCCGGTTGGCCCAATCAATCAGCGTCTCCGCATCGGGCTCCGTCGGATCAAAGGCGTCGATCTCGACGATCTCGGTGGCGAGTTGATCCGGATCGGCGATGCCGCAATAGGGGTCCTCCGGGACGGACTTGGACATCGCAACCGCACGCTCCACCAACTCGTCGAGAGAGTCGGGCGCCGTATCGGAGCTGGAGACGATGGCCTGGCTTTTGCCGGAGAAGACCCGCAGGCCCACATCCATGCTTTCGGAGCGTTCCAGTTTCTCCGCCATGCCCAGACGCTGGGCGACGGCGAGGGAGACGGATTCGATATAGACCGCATCGGCCGCGTCCGCGCCGGCGGCTTTCGCTTTTTTTAGAAGCGAGTCGAGGAGATCAAGCATCGGGGCCGCGTCGGTCATGGTCCGGGTCTATTTCCAAATGGATGTGCCGCTTCCGGGCAGCCCTAGGTTCTCCCACATCTCATCCACCTTCTCAATCACCTCATCGCTCATGCGGATTTTGCGGCCCCAATCCCGGTTGGTTTCGCCAGGCAGCTTGTTGGTGGCGTCCAGGCCGATCTTGCCGCCGAGACCCGAGATGGGGGAGGCGAAGTCGAGATAGTCGATGGGCGTGTTATCGATCAGGGTCACGTCCCGGACCGGGTCCATGCGGGTCGACATCGCCCAGATGACATCGTTCCAGTCCCGCGCGTTAATGTCGTCGTCCACCACGATGACCATCTTGGTGTAGAGGAATTGCCGCAGGTAAGACCAGACCGCCATCATGATGCGCTTGGCGTGGCCGGCGTAGGCTTTCTTGATGGAGACGACAGCCACCCGGTAAGAGCAGCCTTCCGGCGGCAGCCAGAAATCGACGATCTCAGGGAATTGCTGAGCCAAAAGCGGGATGAACAGCTCGTTCAGCGCTTCGCCCAGGACGGAGGGCTCGTCCGGCGGCCGGCCGGTAAAGGTGGAAAGGTAGATCGGATCGCGCCGCATGGTGATGGCGCTGGCGGTGAACACCGGGAATTTCTCGACCGAATTGTAATAGCCGGTGTGATCGCCGTAAGGCCCTTCGTCGCCGTAATCGGTGAGGGAGACATGGCCTTCGATCACGATCTCCGCCTCCGCCGGGACCTTCAGAGGGACGGTCTTGCACTCGGTCAGCGCCACTTTCTCGTTTCGGAGCAAGCCGGCGAATTGATATTCGCTCATCGTGTCCGGCACCGGCGCGACGGCGGCCAGGATGGTGCCGGGGTCCGCGCCGATGACCACGGCGGCCGGCAAGGGGTCCGCCGCGCCATCCTTGTGGCTGGCATAATGCTGTGCGCCGCCCCGGTGTTTGAGCCAGCGCATCAGGGTGGTGTTTTTGCCGGTGACCTGCATCCGGTAGATGCCCAGATTAAACCGGTCATCGCCTGGGCGGTGCGGGTCTTCGGTGACAACCAGCGGCCAGGTGATCAGGGGCGCCGGCTCATCGGGCCAGCACATCTGGATCGGCAGCTTGGCGAAATCAATCTCATCACCCTGCCATACCACCTCCTGACAGGGCGCACCGGAAGTGGTTTTCGGCTTCATGGCCATGGCGGTTTTGACCAGGGGCAGCATGTCGAAGGCTTCCCGCCAGCCGGCCGGCGGTTCGGGCTGACGCAGGAAGGCCAAAGTCTCGCCCAGTTCCCGCAGGGTCTCCGGCTCCCGCTCCATGGCCCAGGCGACCCGTTCCACGGTGCCAAACAAGTTGACCAGCACCGGTATGCCGCTTATCTGGCCGTCTGCCTTGATGACGTTCTCGAACAGCACGGCCGGGCCGTTCTCGGCCAGCAGCCGGGTCTGAATCTCAGTCATTTCCAGGTGGGTGGAGACGGGCTCGCGCACCCGGACCAGACGGTCCGAGGCATCCAGCTTGGCAATAAAGTCCCGTAAATTGCGATAGGCCATGCCCGCTATAGGGAGAATTCACCCCGGAAGGTCAAGGCAATTCAGGCGGCGTGGGACAACCTGTTACATCGATTAACGCCTTATAACCCTTATGATTATTGCGCCGGAACGGGAACGTGGATACCCTGACCGGCACTGATCGGCGCGTCCGGTCGTTAAATTTGGTGTTAACCCCCAACTGATATGACGGATCCGAATACTCGGAAGGTTGGTAGTGCCATGACTGAAGAACAAACAAACCCGCCGCAACAAGGGGCTGATGCTTATCTCACGCTGATCGAGCTGGGCATCGCGCTGTCGGCTGAGCTGGACCACAATCGCCTGATGGAGAAGATCCTGCTGGCGGCAAAGGACTTTACCAATGCCGACGGCGGAACCCTCTATCTGGTGCAGGATGACGGCAGCCTCGGCTTCCAGATTGTGCGGAATGACTCTCTTAATATCGCCATGGGTGGCACGACCGGCGTTGAGATCAACTTTCCGAACATCCAAACCACTGACGCCGACGGGAACCCGAACCTGAACAATGTGGCCTCCGCCGCCGCCGTTCAGGGCCGGTTGATCAACGTCCGGGACGCCTATGGCTCCAACGAATTCGATTTCTCCGGCACCAAGAAGTTCGACGAGTCCACCGGCTATCATTCCCAATCTTTCCTGACGGTTCCCCTGAAAAACCACGAGGAGGATGTGATCGGCGTTTTGCAGCTTCTGAACGTCGTCGATCCGGAAACCGGGGAGACGACCCACTTTTCCGACGAGATTGAACCGCTGATCGAAGCTTTGGCCTCTCAGGCGGCGATTTCGATCAACAACCAGATGTTGCTGGAGGCGCAGAAAGAGCTGCTGAACGCCTTCATCGAGCTGATCGCCGGCGCTATCGACGCCAAGTCCGCGTATACGGGCGGACACTGTCAACGGGTGCCGGAACTGACCAACATGCTGGCCACGGCGGCCTGCGACTCGGACGATCCGCGCTTCGCTGATTTTGAGCTGACCGAGGAGCAATGGTACGAACTGCACATTGCGGGCTGGCTGCACGATTGCGGCAAGGTGACCACGCCGGAATATGTGGTCGACAAGGCAACCAAATTGGAAACGATCTATGACCGGATCCACGAAGTGCGCATGCGCTTCGAGGTCCTGAAGCGGGATGCGGAAATCGAAATGCTGAAGGCGGTGATCGCCGGCGGCAACGAACCTGAATTGCGGGCCGCCTATGAGGAGCGCATCGCCAAGCTGGACGAGGATTTTGCCTTCATCGCCGAATGCAATGTGGGCGGCGAGTTTATGGCTCCCGAGAAAGTCGACCGGGTGAAAGAAATCGCCCAGGAGACCTGGCAGCGGACGCTGTCCGACCGGCTCGGCATTTCCTACGACGAAGCCAAGCGGAAGGAGCGGGAGCCCGAGCCCGAATTGCCGGTGACCGAGAACCTGCTCTCCGACCGCTACGACCATATTGTCTACCGGGAAGAGCGGGAC
>JAYQGD010000228.1:0-5104 GCA_038140415.1 Rhodospirillaceae bacterium | reverse complement strand
GCTTTACCGGGTTGTCGGTCCACAGGCTGACGTAGCGCAACCCGGCCTCGTCCAGGAAAAAAGGACCGGTCTCGGTCATCAGAAAATTCTGGAGCGTGGAACCCCACAAGACCGCCACATCGAAATCGAGGCGGTCGACGATCTTCCGGTAGCCGTCGAGCGGCAGCGGCTCATCCACATAGACCACCTCATGCCCCAAATCCGCCAGCGCCTGTAGCGCCGGCGCCCGCTGCACGTCCCAGCGCCCGCGCAGGATGGAAAGAATGGTCAGCGGCCTGTCCAGCTTGGCCCCGGTCCGGTTTTCGATGATCCGCATCTGGATGCTTTGTCCGTTTCTAGTCTTCGCCTCGTCGCCAATCGGCGGCGGCGGCGGCCGACTGAAGATATTCAGCGAGCGCCGGGTGGGTATAACAGCTATCAAGATCGAGATAATTTTCCCTTAAAACCCAATCCCGGAAGGCAGAATCATTTTCGAACTCGGCCAGGTGTTTGCTAAAGCCATCGCTCAGCCCTTCAACGACGGCCTCAAAAACCTCAACAGTAGCGGCATCCGGGTCAGCGAAATAGCGGCGCGCCATCTTCGCGACCTCCGCAGCCGACGGCATAGGATAGGCCTCCCCCGTTTGCCGCAGGCTTTGAAAGCTTCTGGCGTAAGCCGCGGTTCGGAACTTGGCCGCCACGCCCGGCAGTGTCAGGCGTTGCGCCGGAATATGGTGCCGCACGCCGGCCGCCGGATGGTAGAGAACCTTGTGCCCCCGAGCGGACACCTCCCGGCCGACATGGACTTCACCATCGCCGTAAAAATGCAGCAGACTGCCCGGCATGGCGCACGGATGGAACCCGCCGACCTCGAGCATCAGGCTTTTTCGGACCGAAAAGTTTGTTCCCCAAACAAAGTTGCCGGGAATCTCCATCACCGACGGGCCGCAATCCAGCATCCCCAAAAACGGCAGGGTCTGGCTGCCGGGTTCCCCCAGTTTCATGCTGTCCAGCCAATCGGGGGGAGAGTTTTCAAAGACGAGCTCTATGGGGCCGGTCGCCATCCCGACTTCGGGACGAGTGTAAGCGTCTGCCAGTCCGGACAGCCATGTCGGCACTGGCGCTGCATCGTCGTCGATAAAGCAGGTGATCTCCCCTTGCGCGATCTTGAGCGCCCGGTGCCAGCCGACAATCTGCCCCGGCCGCGCATCGAATAAATATGAAAAATTCGGAAACCGGCCCTGGAAGTCTTCGGCCACCTGCTTGGTATCATCGGTCGAGCCGTTGTCCGCCACAATGATCTCGCACCGGGAAAGATCGAAGTCCTGTGCGGCCAAAGCAGCGAGTCCCCGCGCCAGGCTTTGGGCGCGATTGCAGGTAACAATGGTGATCGAGAAATCCATTAGTTCTCTATAGCCATCCGCCTTCGATCATTTAGTCCAGCATATCGCCGGTCCAATCCGTCAACAGGCCACGGTACCGGCGCGCCGCCTCTTTGCTCCGCTCCGACGCGTCCAACGGCATGCCGTCCGATTTGCTGCATCGGCCGTAAAACAGAACAAACCGCCGGAGGATATCACGCGCTGCCGCCTCATTTCCGTGGTGCAACTCGGCCTCCATACCATCGGCCAACAGCTCCAGGATCAATGGCGGATACAGGTTCACAGCAGCGTAAAACGGCTCAATCATTTCATCAAAGTTATCAGTCCCGCGTAACGCCTCGATAGTCAGCCGATAGGCCGGGACGTTCTTCGGCCAAAGGTCGATGGCCTGTTCGACATATAAAAGCGAGGTGGCCTGATCGCCGTTATCCAGCGCCGCCTGCGCCAGGTAAGCGCGGGCGCCGGACGCGATTTGATTGATCGCCGTGAAGCCCGGCTCCATTCCCCGCGCGATGTCCACGGCGGTACGGTAGAAATCCCCATAAGAAAACATGTCGGCGAGAACCCGCACGCGATGGCTCAACAGCGCATCACGGCACGGGTCAAACTGCCATTCCATCTCCATATCCAGAAATTTCTCAAACTGGGCGCATGCTTCCTCGCGCTTGCCGAAGACCCAAAGTGCGCGGGCAAAATTGAACACCAGCGCCGCATTGTCGGCAAAACGATCAACACCTGTATCAAAGGCATTCAGGCAAAGGTTTCCCAATTTCTGATCGGTTTGCGCAAGAATAGTGGCATAGAAACCGGCCATGCCGGCGGAATTATAATGCCCCGCCGACGAAGGATCATTCAGGTTGCGCTGGATGCAGGCCGTATAAATTCTAACCCCGGTCTCTGTGTCGTGACCCCTGAGATCAATGGCGGTCCCTACCGGTTCAGGCTTGGCGTCCCGCGCCGGCATCAGGCGTGTCTGAAACAAACAGAACTTGAGAAAGCGCTCTTCCCGCGCCGGCGAGGGCCAGGCGAGGTCCGAAAATCCACTGAGGTCGTCGCTCTCCGGCTTCGCCGCGATTGCAAGACCGACGGCGTCTTCCGGCGCGTCCGTTCCAATGGGATGATAATAGTCTTGGTCCAACCCCAGCAGCCCACGGCATATCCCCTCATCCGGCGCCAAAGCACGCGCGCCGAACCGGATGGCGTCAAAGGCGCGGGTTTGGATACCGCCCCCATAACGCCAGAATAACGGTACGCTTTTAGCCGAGGACAGTAGCGCAGTGAAATCTTCATCGGGCAAATAGCCGTCAAAGATCTGGATATTCAGCTCCGGAGCATCGGCCCCGGCGAGGCGAAACAATTGCTGCGCCTTGTCCCGCATATAGGGCGCAAATGCCCTGCCCGTGAACAGGATATCGCAGGCGCGCTCACCGCCGGCGTGCCGTTGATCGGCAAAGTCATAGCTTTCGTATCCCGGTATTGCCGCGACCCGGCCCTCATAGATTTGGCCGAGCTCCTCATGCTCCGCCGCGCTATTCACCACGATGATATCGGCGCGCGCTAGATCATTGTATCGCGTGGCCAGAAAGTAATCGTGGTCGCTGGCCCAAAAGACGGTCGGGATGCAGGCATCGAACAGCCCTTCCGGCAGAAACCCGCCATTGCAGTCCAGGCACAAAACAAGTTTCGGCGAGAATCCCTCGGGCAGATCGGCCAGCACCTCATCAAAAGACGTGCCGAATTCCTCGGGCGCCAAACTCTTTTCAATAACCCGAAAACCTTCCGCGCCTTCATACGCAGAGGTTTTGCCGGAGGCCGGCATGCTCAGAATCAGAATATCGATCAGTCCTGTGGCCGAGTTCTGGAACTGCCGGGCAAACGAGTCGTCTTTACCCAGACACCATCGGGCAAATGACTCGATTTCCCTATCCTCGTCCGCTTCAAGCCCGGCTTTCTCCAAGGCCGCGAGACCGGGCTTGATCGCCCCGCACATGATTTGCGCCTTAGCTCGGAGGCCGGGATTGTCCGCCGGGCACCCAGAGAAGGCTGCGGGATAGTTCCCCGCTTCAAAGGCCACCTCGGCGCTCAGGTCCGCACTCGCCTCTTTGGGCGGACGCACCTGCGGTTCAATCCGGTTGGTTGGGAACTCTTCGAACCATTCCATAGCCCAGTCACTCTACCGGCAAAAGCGCTGCCGCCACGTGGCGGTCCTCGCTCAGAAGGACGTTAAATGTGCGGCAGGCCGCGCCGGTATCCATGGCCTCGATGGTGATCCCGGCCTCCCGTAAGGCGTCCCGCAGATTTGGATGAATAAACTGACCTGTGTCGCCGCACCCGAGCAGAAAAATATCCACCGGATCCTCCAACGCGAGAACCGGACCGAAATCATCTTGGGTAAAGTTGGGCGGATCTGCGGGCGACCAAGGCCGGGTTTCCTCCGGCAAGACGACCACCGGGCCGGTATAGACAACGTCGCTAATAGTAAATTGGCCGTCACCGTAGCTTTGGATCAATTGACGCCCGGCGGGCACCATTGGTGAAATATCCAAAGACACGAGCCTGTCTCCCTTGCCGGGCGATTAAGAGTCGGCGGTTTCTCCAGCCGGTTCTCCGCCGCCGCTGCTTTCGGCGCCGCGGTTTACGCTCAGATAAACGAGCAAAGGTACGGCAACGCAAATGGAGGAGTAGGTGCCGATGATAACACCCCAAATCATGCCGAAGCTGAACCCGCGGATCACCTCACCGCCCAAAACGTATAGTGCGCCAAGAGCCAGCAACGTGGTCACACTGGTCATCACCGTCCGGGACAGGGTTTCGTTGATGCTTTCATTGAGCAATTCTTTGAGCGGCTTGGTCTTATACTTACGCAAGTTCTCACGCACCCGGTCAAACACCACCACTGTATCGTTGATGGAATAACCGGCAATGGTCAGGATCGCCGCGACCGTGGATAAGTTAAACTCCAGCCCGGTGAGCGAGAATATCCCGATGGTCGTCAACACGTCATGGGTCAAAGCGATAATGGCGCAGATACCGAACTGCCATTCGAAACGGAACCAGATATAGGCCAGGATGCCGATGATCGCGAACATGACCGCCAGGACGCCGTCAAAGAACAGCTCTTCACTGACCTTGGGTCCGACGAATTCGGTCCGCCGGTACTCCACATTGTCAGGCAAGGCGGCCTTCACCTTTTCAACAGCCGCCTGCTGAGCCCCTTCCCCGCCGTCCTGCTTTTGCACGCGGATCAGGAAGTCGGTCGGCTGGCCGAATTCCTGTAGAGCGACTTCACCCAGGCCCAAACCCGACAAATCATTACGCATCTGACTGATGTCACCGGTATTGGGTGTCCGGATTTCGATCAGGATACCGCCCTGGAAGTCGATGCCGTAGTTGAGGCTCTTGGTCATAAACAGGCCTATAGAGAAAATGACCAACACGGCCGAGAACATCAGGAACAGCTTATGCCGCCCGATGAAGTTCAGGTTCGGCTTTATGGGGACGAGGTTAATGGGTTTCACATCATCCTCCTAGAGCGGCACTTCGGTCGGGCGCTTGCGCCGGATCCAGGCTACCACCATGAGGCGGGTCAGCATGATCGCCGTGAACATCGAGGTAATAATGCCAAAGATCAGGGTAACGGCGAAGCCCTTGATCGGGCCGGAGCCGAACTGGAACAGAATCGCGGCGGCAATGAGCGTGGTCAGATTGGCGTCGACGATGGTTGTCAGCGCCCGGGAATAGCC
>JAYQGD010000227.1:0-5146 GCA_038140415.1 Rhodospirillaceae bacterium | reverse complement strand
ACAATGTGCATGTTCTGGCGCAGTTCCAGTTCCCCGGCGTGCACTTCTTTACGGCGCAGGACAAGCCGATCAACTCCGTCGCGGATTTGAAGAGCCAGAAGCTCTGGGCTCTGGCCGGCACGTCTTCCCGCACCATGAAGGCCATGGGCATCAATCACGTGTCCGGTCCGGCCGCACGGATGGCTGAGTTCACCCAAACCAAGGTTGTTCAGGGCCTGATCGGGACGACCCGCGCCGGTATCATTAACTTCGCCGGCATTACGTTCCCGAAACACGGCACGTTTACCAGCCGTTCCATCATGATGCCGTCCTTCCAATGGATGGTGAATAAGCAGAAATGGGACGCCCTGCCCGGCAACGTGAAACAGCAGATCACGTCCGTTTCCGGCGCCAAAATTGCCAAGCGGATCGGCAAGGATGGGGATGATTTCGAAGTTGTTGCCGAAAAGCGTCTCGCCAAGGCCGGCATGAAATCGCACAAAGCCGACCCGGCGTTCGAAGCGGCGCTGCAAAAAGCCGCCTCCAAACAGGTCGAAGCCTGGATCGCCCGCGCCGCCAAAATTGGTGTTGACGGCAAGGCTGTGCTGGCTGACTACGACAAAGCTGTCGCCGGCATGTAAGCACTTCAGGAACCCGGTAACACGTCCGGGTTCCACCGCATAAATAAGGACGGCACCGGTTAGGTTTACTTTCCGGTGCCGTCTTTTAATCTACAGTCAGGCTCATCCGGCTGAGGGGACGGCGACATGGTAGGCTTAACGGACATCATCCATAAATACGTCAAATGGCTGGCGACCATCGCCCTGGCCACAATGATGGTTTTAACCTTTGTCGATGTGAACCTGCGCTATTGGGTGGGTGAACCGATCTTGGGCAGCAACGAGATGACCGAGTTCCTGCTGGGCACCGTCGTCTTTTGCGGGCTGGTGATTGTCTCGGGCGAACGCTCCCACATCGTGGTGACCTTGCTGGAGCCGTTTTTCCTCCGCACCATTCCGGGCTTCTACAAATTCCTGAGCCTGTCGACCAACCTCTTAGGCATCATTGCCGTCGCCTACCTGATCACCAACTATACATTCTTCATGTACGAGCAAGGCAATGACACGGAAATCCGCCACTGGAACTGGTGGTGGTTGGGGAGCCTGGCCTCTATTCTCTGTTTCTTTGCGGTGTTGATGTCCATCCGGTCTCTCAAAAACAAATTGCCCAGCCACGAGGTAGAATTGCCGGAAAACGATGATAAGACCGGCCACGAAGGAGGCGCCGCCTAATGGTTGAATCTCTCATCGGCTTTGCGGCCATCCTGGGCCTCAGCTTCCTCGGCATTCCCCTCGCCTTCGCAACCCTGGCGGTCGGCTTCGTCGGCTTCTGGTACATCCGGGGCGATATCAACGGCGCGATCATTCTGTCGGGCCAGGAAATTTTCGATTTCGCCACCTTGTTCGGCCTGTCGGTCATTCCCTTGTTCATCCTCATGGGGACGCTGATCCAGCGGGCGAATATCTCGGACGAACTATATGAGGCGGGCTATGCCTGGGTCGGCAAGTATCGTGGCGGCCTCGCCATGGCCACCGTGCTGTCCTGCGCCGGGTTCTCGGCGGTCAGCGGCAGCTCTCTCGCCACCGCGGCCACCATGTCCAGGGTCGCCATGCCGCCCATGCGCAAATACAATTACAAGGACTCGCTGGCCTCGGGCACATTGGCCGCCGGCGGCACCCTCGGGATCATGATCCCGCCCAGCGTGCCCATGATCATCTACGGCATCGTCACCGAGACCAATATCGGCACGCTGTTTATCGCCGGCGTGGTGCCGGGCATCCTCTTGACCCTGTCCTATCTTGCGGCGATTTATGTCCGGGTAACCATCAACCCGGAACTGGGCCCTCCGGGCGATCCGGTCGATTGGGAAGAAAAGAAACGCACGGTATACAAAACCTGGCCGATCATCGTGCTGTTCGGCATCGTCTTAGGCGGCATCTATCTCGGCGTATTTACACCGACGGAAGCCGGCGCCGTTGGCTGTGTCGGGGCGTTTATCTTTGCGCTGTCACGCGGCCGGATGTGGAGCATCAGCGAAAACATCGAAGTCTTCGGTGATGCGGTCATCGTCTCGGCGCGGATTTTCATCATCGGCGGCGCGGCGCTGATCTTTGGTCAGTTCCTGAACTTCGCCGGTCTCTCCAGCGAGCTGGTCGATTTCACCGACAGTTTTGAGCTTGGCCCCTGGGGCCTGCCCCTGATGATCTGCGCCATCTGCGTGATCCTGGGCATGATTTTCGAAAGCATCGGCATCCTGCTGCTGATCATCCCGGTGTTCCTGCCCTCCCTCGAGGGCGTGGCGGAACTATCCGGCCTCGATCCGGACATGTACCTGATCTGGTTCGGCATCGTGGTGATCATCGTGGTGGAGCTGGGACTGATCACGCCGCCCATCGGCATCAACGTGTTCACGGTGAAATCGGTGATCCCGGATGTGGATCTGTCCAAGATTTTCATTGGCGTCATCCCGTTCGTGATCGCCGATCTGGTGATCCTGGGATTGATCTTCCTGGTCCCGGCCTTGGCCATCGGCCTGCCGTCGATTATGCCGAACTTTTAGGGGATTGAGGCGAACACCCGGGCCGGCGAACCGTCCAGCCCCTGCAGCCGCAACGGTACGGCGGACAGCGTAAAGTCGTCCGCGCCGATGGCGCCCACATTGGTCACCATTTGAATGATGATGGTTTTGTTGCCGAGCAGCACCTTGTGGTTATAGCCGGCAGGCTGGCCGTCGGGCCGTTCCACGTCGCTGCGCCAAAATGGAAATTCCGGGAAGAAATCAATGGCCACCGCGCTCACCTTGCGCTCCGCCACCAGTTCCGCCGCATCCCGGTGCATATAGACCGTATTGTCCCAGAATTCCGGCGTGCCCCAGGTCTTCTCCGTCCAGCCGGTGTGCAGGATCGGGATTACGCTGTCGTCGAAGTCGATACCGGTGCTGAGGATCGCCTCGGCGGTGACCATGCCGCCCGGCGGAATATCGGTCAGCGGAATAACCCGGCCGGGCTTCACCAGACTTTCCAGCGGCACCTCATCAATGGACCAGGTGTCTTCCAGCATGTGCACCGGCGCATCGATATGGGTGCCAAGATGGGTGGTGATCTCCAGCTTGCTGAGCATATGGTTGGACATTTCCGGTTCATCCGGCACCGCCACGCCTTTGGTCTTTAAGCTTGCCGCCTGGGCGTCGCTCATGACCGACAGGGGCGTACATCGGCTGGGATTGGCCTCGTAAGCCGGAATACCCGGCAGACCGGCCATGTTGGAGGTGATGGGCAAACTCAGATCGACGATACGCATAGTTGGTCCTCTGTTTAAGCCAGCTCTTCAAAGAACGCGCTGAGCTTGGCGTTAAATTCCTCGGCTCGCTCCCACTGAACGAAGCGCCCGGCGCCTTCGATCGGCGGGTCTTCCCGGAAGTTTTTCATGGCCGCCAGCCGTGCCGGTTCATCCGGGAACGGATCTTCGGTGCCGCAAATGCCCAGCACGGGCGTCTCCAATGCGGAAAACGGCGCGATAAGATCCGATACGGATAAGGCGAACTCCAGCATGCCCCTCTTGTATTCCTCAATCGGATGGCAGCCGAACCATTGAATGCATTCTTCCCGGATCGGCGAGTCGGGATTGATCACGAAGTAAATGCTGTGACCGGCTTCCCGGCGGAGGTAATCCAGCATTCCGTCCCGGCCGCCGTCTTCGTAGGCCGCCACGACTTGCTCGCTGGCGTAGGCCCAGCGGTCGAAATACTTCCGGGCGTCATGTAGTTCGCTCCAGGCCACCAGCACAATGCCCCGGACGCTGTCCGGGTGATTGATGGCATAGTCGGCGGCGATGGTCGCACCGAAGGCCACCGCGACGATGATGGGATTTTTGATCCCCAGCGCGTCGATCAGCCCTTCCAGGTCGCGGCGCTGGTTCTCCAGGGAATAGCCGTAGGCCGGCGCGCCGGTGCCCTTGTGGCCGCGGCGGTTATAGGTCAGGCAACGATAGTTTTTGGAAAAGGCGTCGATCTGACGCTGGAAATAAGCCGAGCCGTGAATTTCGCCGTGGATAAAGACGATATCCCGGCCCTCGCCGGTCAGCGTGTAGTCGAAGTCCCAGCCGTTGACGTTGATATTGGGCATGCCCGTATTCTGATACACGCGGCCAAAATCCGCAAACCGTGATCGGCCGGAGTCTCAAAAAAAGACGCCGCTCTATCGCTGGAGCGGCGCGAGTTAACAGGGAGGCGTCAAAGAGGACGGACAGCCATAAAGGCCATCCGATCTCATCGATCACCCATAACTCTAAACATGTAGGATTAACAATGACTTAACGGAATTCGTGTAGGCAAGCCGCCCGTTTCAAGACCTGATCAGGGCTTCTTGAAAACTGATTCAGCCCCTTCCCGGGCCTTTTCCTTCAGGACGATTTCCGCTTTTACCCGGGCGATTTCCGCCTCCAGCTCCTCAATATATTCGTTGAGGGCCTCGATGGACATAACCTCCAGGTTCTTGGGCTCCGGCTTTTGCTTTCGCGGCTCCAGCTCTTCGATATCCATAGTGGCCTCCCCTGGTGTCGTGGCTTTACCCGTCGGTTTCCACATATTAAACACAGCACATTCTGAACGCCAAGTGATCAGCCCCGGAGACTCCCATGTCCGATATCCCCCAGACCATGACCTGCATCCATATCCCAGAACCGGGAGACCCGGATGCGCTCAAAGTGACCGAACGCCCGGTGCCAGGCCCCAAGGAGGGCGAGGTTCTGATCAAGGTCGAGGCGGCCGGCGTCAACCGCCCTGACATCGTCCAGCGGCTGGGCAACTATCCGCCGCCCAAGGGCGTCACCGACATTCCCGGCCTGGAAGTGGCGGGCACCGTCGTCATGGCGGGCGACAACGCCGGCGATTGGAAGGAAGGCGACGAGGTCACCGCGCTGGTTGCCGGCGGCGGCTATGCGGAATATTGCGTCGCGCCCGCGCCTCAAGTCCTGCCCGTGCCGAAAGGATTTTCCATGGTCGAGGCGGCCGCCATCCCGGAGACGTTTTTCACCGTCTGGACCAATGTCTATGACCGGTGCGTCCTCAAGCCGGAAGAGACCCTGCTGGTGCATGGCGGGTCCAGCG
>JAYQGD010000226.1:0-5167 GCA_038140415.1 Rhodospirillaceae bacterium | reverse complement strand
ATCTTCACATGCGTGCGCAAATACCGGGCTGGCGGGTCAAAAGGTTTAAAGCAGGATGTCCGCAAGTTCATGAGTTTCTACGAGCGAATCTCCACCGGTTCTGCGGAGAAAGTGGCCGACGCCTGGCGGCAGAATGCCGGATATCGCAATGCAATCAACAACTTAGAGATTTAGGGTTGTCCCGTACACTGGTTGGTTATAGGGACAGCACGTATAAGTTTATTACGGTTTACCGATGCTTGTTCACGACCCCGGAATCAAACAAATTTTAACCAATCAACGAACATTATGCCGCTCGTGCGACAGAACGGTCGCAGTTCAATTGGGGGAACATCGAGGAACATTGCAAAGAATTCGCTTTTGAAGAAAATCGCCCGCGCCCTGGGCGAAGAGGAGAACGTGACCTCCGAAGATTTGGACCGCGAACTGGCCGACGCCGTCGCGACGATCCAAAGCGCCGGCGTGGAGCTGGTCGATACCGACGACATCACTGGCAGCAACTGGGGTGACGCGGATGACAAAATCCACGTGCTTAATCTGGCGCCCATCTACAAGGCCATGGGCAGCCGCTCCGAACGGCTGATGTTCGGCGCCAAAACCATCTGCGAGCATATTTTCGAGCGCGAAGTGCGGGTTAATGAAGGCGTCGCCTATTTCGAGGCTGACCATTTCGTCATGCAGTTAACGGGCTTGAGCGACGAAGAGGGATTCCATCCGGCCTCCGAGATCGTCAACATGATCGGCACGCAATTCTGGGTAACCGCTTCGCCAAGCTGCAGGTGCCGGGGCTGCTGGTGTCCGCCAACGTCGGCGATGTCACCAACAAGGACGGTTCGCTGAACATGAAGGCCGTCTCCGATGCCGCCAAGGAGGGCGGGATCGCCATCCCCATGAAAGAGCCGGAGGAAAACGATCCGGTCTGGGTTAAACTTCGCTGGAAAACCAAGCTCTCCGGCCGGGGCAAATATGCCGGCATGTCCGCGAAAGAGCGGAACATGACCGATCAGGACTGGGAAGTGCTGAAGCGGGAAGCGAAGAAGCACAAACAGGAAAAGCCCGTCCGCAACCGGTCCCAATGGGCGACGCGATCTGCCCAGGACCGCCGCCAGAAAGCCAAGAAGATCGACGGCGAAGACCGCCGCCACAGCTTCGACCGCCGCGGCCGCGGGCATTAAGCGCCGCTATTTCATTAGGTCAGTTCCCTTTACTTAGTCATCCACGGGCCGGCGCAGCCGTGACCCGTGGACCCATGTAAAATGTGGGTACGCGGATCACGGCCTATCGGCCGGTCCGCGCATGACTAATTTGTAGAGGTTGAAGATTACGCTCACCAGGTGAGAACCAATTTCCCCTGGTCTTTCCGTCATTTCAGGCCTAAACTAAATTAGTTTAAGCTTAAACTAATTTAGTTGGTGATCGGAATTGCTCATGTGGAAGCCACCGGAACGCATTAAATACGACCCTCAGCCGGGCGCCTGGCCGACCAAGGAACAGGCGGAAAGCTCCTTGTGGTTCAGCCCGGTGAAGCTGGGGCCCATTGAGCTGGAACAGCGGACCTGGGTGCCGGCCATGGTGCCCTGGCGAGCGACCGACGACGGCTTTGTCACTGACAACGTTCTCGATTGGTATGAAGGGTTTGCCCGCGGCCGGCCCGGCGGCATCGTCATTGAGGCGACCGGCATCCGCGATATTCCCTCGGGGCCGTTGCTGCGGATCGGTCATGACCGATTTATCCCGGGCTTGAAGGAACTGGCCGACACGGTGAAGCGCGCCAGCGATGGCCACACCAAACTGTTTATTCAATTGATCGACTTCCTATCGATCCGCCGCCGGCCGGAGCCGGAAAAATTCATCCAGCGATTTCTCCAGGTGACCGATGAGGTGCGGGAAAAGCTAGGCGCCGAGGACTGGGCAGAAGAGCAGGTGCGGGATCATCTCGCCGGTCTGCCCGACGAGGCGCTGGATGACATACTTGATGCCCGCGAACTGGAGAGCCTGCGGGTGGGCTACCGGGAGCGGGTAACCGATGTGCATCTGCCCCATATCCAGAAACTGCCGGACGTCCTGCCGAGCCTGTTCGCCGATGCGGCGGCGCGCGCCAAAGAAGCGGGCATCGACGGTGTCGAACTGCACTATGCGCACGCTTACACCATGGCCTCGTTCCTATCGGCGACGAACACAAGGGAAGACGGTTACGGCGGGTCTTTGGAGGGCCGGGTGCGCTTGCCGTTGGAAGTGTTTCAAACCGTGCGGGAGCGAGTTGGTGAGGGCTACCCGGTCGGTTGCCGGTTCCTGAGCGACGAGTGCCTGGACGACGGCAGCACCGTCGAGGACGCCATGTATTTCGGCGTGAAGTTCGCCGACGCCGGGATGGATTTTCTGTCTCTCTCACGCGGCGGCAAATTCGACGACGCCAAACAGCCTGGCGTGGGGGAGGCGGCGTACCCCTACACGGGCCGCAGCGGCTATGAATGCATGCCGGCCTATATCTCCGACGACTTTGGCCCCTTTGGCCGGAATATCGAGCCGGGCCGGCGCATCCGCACCGCCATCCGGGACGCGGGCTTCGAGACGCCGGTGGCCGTCATCGGCGGGGTGCACGGGTTCGAACTTGCCGAACAGATGCTGCAGAACGGCGATGCGGACATTGTCGGCGCGGCGCGGCAATCCCTGGCTGATCCGGAATGGTTCCGCAAGGTGCATATGGGCCGGGGAGACGAGGTGCGGATTTGCACCTTCTCCAACTACTGCGAAGGCCTGGACCAGAAGCACAAGGTGGTCACCTGCAAATTGTGGGACCGGGAAGAGTTGGACGAGCCCAATGTGAAAATGACCGATGACGGCAAGCGGCGGCTGACCGCACCGGTGTGGGGAAAGTAAGTGAACCTCTCCTGCCTCTACTGATTGACACAGGCTCTAAAGTTTTTCACAAGCTAAGCTCAGAAACCGAACAACCGCGCCGCATGGGGAGGGCCTAGTGATGCAGGGTAAAATCGCGCTCGAAGAACATTTCGCCAATCAGGAAACGATTGAGGATTCCAACGGCTTTCTGCCGGCGGATACTTGGGCCGAGCTGAAGGGCCGGCTCTTGGATATGCAGGAGCGCCGCATCGCGGAAATGGACGCCGCCGGGATCGAGATCGCGATCTTGAGCCTTAACGCGCCTGCCATTCAGGCCTTTTGGGACGCGGATCAGGCGGTCGAGGTCGCCCAGCGGGCCAACGACTTCCTGGCGGAAGAGATCGCCAAGAACCCGAAGCGCTATCTGGGCTTTGCCGCATTGCCGCTGCAGGATCCGGCGCGCGCGGCGGAGGAGTTACGCCGCTGTGTCGAGGAGCTGGGCTTTGTCGGGTCCCTGGTGAACGGCTTTTCCCAGGTCGGCAGCGAAGACGACATGACCTTTTACGACGAGCCACAGTTTGACGAGTTTTGGGCCGAGGCGGCCCGGCTCGACCGGCCGTTCTATCTCCATCCCCGCAACCCGATCCCGGTGGGCGGGCAAATCTATAAGGATAACCCGTGGCTGCTGGGGCCGACCTGGGCTTTCGGCCAGGAAACGGCGGTGCATGCGCTGCGTCTGATGGGCAGCGGCTTGTTCGACCGGCATCCGGACTTCCAGGTGATCCTGGGCCACATGGGCGAGGGCATTCCGTTCTCATTGTGGCGGATTGATCACCGCAACCAATGGACCTGGACCGACCAGCCACATAACTATCGGGCCAAAAAGAAGATCGTCGATTACTTCCGCAACAACTTCTACCTGACCACATCCGGCAATTTCCATACGCCGACGCTCAATTGCGCGATCAACGAGATCGGCGTGGAGCGGGTGCTGTTCTCCGCCGACTGGCCGTTCGAGAACATGGATCATGCGGCGGAGTGGTTCGACAATGCAGAGATCGACGAGGACACGCGGAACAAAGTCGGCCGGGACAACTGCGTGGAGCTGTTTAGGCTATAGGTTTTTCTGTTACAGCCGCTTCACGGCAAACGGGCCAGGCCGGCTTTCACTCTTCGCAAGGGGATCGAAGATTCGATCGAGGCAACGCCCGGGACTTTAGTGAGAGTGCCCACGAGAAAGCGCTCGAAGTCGGCGAGGCCCGAGGTTGCAATCCTCAACAGGTAGTCCCGGTCACCGGTCATCAGCCAGCAATCAACGACCTCCGGGAAATCCTGGATCACGTCTTCAAAGTTCGCCAGCACATTATCGACCTGTTTTTCCAGTTTGACCGAGACAAAGACCGAGATGTCGAAGCCTAGGGTCGTCTCGTCGATGAGGGCAGCATACCCGGTCACAATCCCGACATCTTCAAGCTGGCGTAAACGGCGGGCAATGGGTGACGGGCTGAGGCCGACCTCGGCGCTGAGTTCATTGAGAGTAGCGCGACCGTTTTTCTGTAGCATGCGCAGAATTGCACTATCAAATTCATCAATTTTAGTATTTTCCATCGTGAAATCTAAAAATATGAAAAAAATCCCCTAAAATATCGTTTATCAGCGCAAAAAAAGCAAAATATTCCCGCCGAATCTCCTCTATCATTTTTGACGATGACCTTTGACAGAGGTGCGGGCATGACGTCGTTTCCATCCGCGACGAACCATTTGAAAACGATAGAGCAGCGGCTGTTGTGGCTGAGCCACTGGATGATTCATCACGCCAATCACATCCGGCCGAACGAGGATGAGATTAAGGTCGGCGGACACCAGGCGTCCTCCGCCTCCATGGTGTCGATTTTTACCAGCCTCTATTTTTCAGCTCTTCGCCCGGAGGACAGGGTGGCGGTGAAGCCGCACGCGGCGCCGTTGTTTCACGCGATGTACTATTTGATGGGGAATCTCAGTCGTGAGACGATGGAGAGCTTCCGGGGCTTCGGCGGTATTCAATCTTATCCATCGCGGACCAAAGATACGGACGATGTGGATTTCTCCACGGGATCGGTCGGTCTGGGCGCCTCGATTACAGTGTTTGCGTCGCTGATTCAGGACTATTTGCAGGCACGCCAATGGAGTGGCGGAAAGCCGTTGGGCCGGATGATCGCGCTCGTTGGCGATGCTGAACTGGATGAGGGCAATGTCTACGAAGCGCTGCAAGAAGGATGGAAGAACGATCTCCGAAACTGTTGGTGGGTGATTGATTATAATCGGCAGTCCCTGGACGGGGTGGTCC
>JAYQGD010000225.1:0-5170 GCA_038140415.1 Rhodospirillaceae bacterium | reverse complement strand
ACAGCATAAATATCGCCGCCTTGTCCGCTCCCGATAATCCTCGATATGAATCTCTCACACGCGCCATGGCGAGTTACCCGTTCCTGTGAATTAAACCACCGCCATTGCCCCTCTGAGAGGGACAATGGCAGCGGAAACCTTAGCCTTCTTGATACATCCAATTTCGAATAATCGAAAGAGCTTCCTCCGGATGCTTCTCGACGATTTCGCCGACTTTCTTCACCGAGGAGGCTTTCACCCGGCCCTCGACGCGGTCGATGTCGATCAGTTCTTCGTACCCAGCCTCTTCATCCGGCGGCGCTTCCGGTGCGGAGAGCACCGGGGCTGCCGCAGCGGCCTCTTCCAGCAAGCGCTGCTCGGCTACGGCTGCGGCCGCCGGCAAGGCTTCGAGGAAGCGGGACATCAGCGGGCGAACCACCAGCAGGATGACCAGAACCGCGAGGATCAACAGCACAACAACTTCCGCGATTCTCAGCAGGTCGTTCTTTTGCAAGCCGAAGAACAGGTCCAGCGGAACGTCGACTTCCAGTTCCTCGTCGGAGAACCGCATGTTAATGACTTCGACAATGTCGCCCCGGCCTTCGTTAAAGCCGACTGTCGACAAGACCAGCTTGCGGAGATTTTCCAACTCTTCCGGCGTGCGCGCCCGGTATTGAGGATCGCCATCGGCGTTCTCCACCATGCTGCCGTCGACCAACACGGCCACCGACATTTTCTTGATGATGCCGGATTCGCGGACGTGATTGGTGATCTTCTTGGAAATCTCGAAGTTGGTTAGTTCCTCGGTGCGATTTTCCGCGTTCCGGGACCCCGCGGCGCTTTCGCCTGTGCCGGCTTCCGGCAGATTGGTCTGTACGGTGACCGGCTGAGCGCCCTGGTTTTCCTGAGACTGGGCACTCTCTTCGATCGTTGTGCTGGACCGGACAACCTGGCCATCGGGGTCGAACACTTCCTCGGTCGTGGAAATCCGGTCGAAATCCAAATCGGTCCGCACGGTCACTTTAACATTGCCCGAGCCGACGGACTTCTCAAGAAGGTCGGTGATCTCGTTGACCAGGCGCTTTTCAAAGCTTACCCGGCGCTGCACCAGATCATTGGTCCGTGAGACATCAGAGTTCTCGTCGTCCCCACGCGCCAGCAGATTACCCTTGGTGTCCACAATAGAGACCCGGCCCGGATCCAGATCCGGCACCGCCGACGACACCAAATGCTGGATGGAAGCAATCTGTTCGTTGGTCAGTTTCTGGGCGCCGCGCATCTGCAGAACGACGGACGCCGTCGCGGTTTGCTTGTCTCGGGAGAACAGTTCCCGCTTGGACATAACAAGATGAACCCGCGCGTTGCGAACCGAATCAATTGACCGGATGGTTTTGGAAAGCTCGCCCTCCAAAGCCCGGACCAGCTGAATATTCTGCATGAAGTTGGTGGTGCCGAGCGCATTCGCGTCGTCAAAAATCTCGTAGCCGGCGACACCGCCGCCCGGCAGGCCCTGCGCCGCCATGGCGATCCGCAAGGAATCAACCTGATCGGCCGGCACCAGAATTCGGGATCCCTGGAGTTCATACCTGACGCCGCGCGATGAGAGCTGCGCGGTAATCGCGGCCTGGTCCCCGCGATCAAGGTCAGAGAAGAGGAGAGACATGTTCTCGCCGGTGAGCCGGTTCATGGCGAACGTAAAGAAGAAGATCATCGCCACAAAGACGATGCCCATGATGGCAAGCCGAACGGGTCCTAGGTTTCTTAGGAATGATGCAAAAGCGCCCACTTTAATTTCCTTCTAATTGGTATGGCCGTGGTGTTTTCACCATCGGTAGAAAAGTTTTCTGAAGGTTCGTAAAAAATTAAGGCTTCATCTGTAAAAAAGTACTTAACACCAGGCAGATTTTGCCTAGTACCCAGGTGGTAGACGTAAATGAGAACAAAAAAATTGCGTGAACCGCGATTTCGAATCGTGGGCGTGACCGGAACGGAGGGCCTCAATGTCTGAAGCAGGCATGGGGCCCTCCGCTCCCCCGAACACTGTTGCCGCCAGTGCCTTGCCGAGTTATGCGGCGGCGTTGGCGGCGCATGCGGCATCGGATTTGACCGTTGCCGAAAAGCTTTATCATGAAACTCTCAAACGTGAACCTTACAACGCCGAGGTCCTGCACAATCTCGGCGTCATTGCCTTACAGCAAGGCAAGGCCCAAGACGCGGTCCGCTGGTTGAAGAAAGCCATCCGGCGAAACTCTACATATGTAAATGCCTATTCGAATTTGGGGCTGGCCCTTAAAGGGGCAGGACGGTTGCAGGATGCCGTGGCGGCGTACCGTCAGGCCATCGCCATTGATCCCGAGATTGCGGAGATCCACGCCAATCTGGGGATGGTTCTTAAAGATTTGGGCTTATCCGACCAATCCTGCGCGGCGTTCGAGGCGGCGCTGGCATTGGCGCCGGATCATCCGGCCATCCTGACCAATCTGGGCGCCACCCTGGTGAATGCCGGGCTGGCCCAAGAGGCTATCGGGCATCTAAAGGCTGCGGTCGTGGCTGCGCCTCAGGACGTCAACGCCCGCTACAATCTGGCCAAGGCCCATTTTTCCTTGGGCGCGGTCAGAGAGGCCGCTCGCCAATTTGAATGTGTCGTGGCGATCCGCCCGGATTTTGCCGAAGCTCATCACAATTTAGGCCACGCGCTGCTGGCGTCGGGTGAACTGGGCGCCGGTTGGCGCGAATATGACTGGCGCTGGAAAGCAAAAACTTTCCGCGATAATCAGCGGCGCTTTAACCGGCCCAAATGGTCGGGCGAATCCCTGACCGGTAAAAGCATCTTTGTGTGGAGCGAACAGGGGCTCGGCGACAAAATACTGTTTGCCGGCCTGTTGGGTGAGCTGACCGAACGTGCGGGGCATTGTGTGCTCGAGACGGAGGCCCGGCTCGTTCCCTTGTTGTCCCGATCGTTCCCGGACATTGAGGTGCGCGAGCGAACCGAGACGACGGCGCCCGAGATGGACCTTAGCGCATTCGACTACCACGTCCCGCTGGGTGACCTGCCTCGGTGGTTCCGGCCGTCGAAAGACACATTTAAACCGCTGGGCCGCTATTTAAGGCCCGACCCGGTTAGGAGCGCGGACTGCCGCCGGGTCTATACCGGCCTAGGCGAAGGACCCGTGGTCGGTCTCTCCTGGGCCAGTAAACCGCCGAAAGGTGTGGCGTTGCATGATCTTTTGCCGGTTCTGGGCCTTCCCGGATTGACCTTGGTTAATCTTCAATATGGCGATCATGCTGAGGAAATTCGTCGGTTCGAGATCGACACCGGGCTGATTGTTCATACCGACCCGGCCATTGACCCTTTGCAGGACGTCGATGGCTTCACGGCGCAAGTGGCCGCCATGGATGCGGTGGTGACCATCCAGAACACGACACTCTATACCGCTGGTGCGATCGGCGTGCCGACATTTGCACTGCTGCCGCCGGCGCCTGATTGGCGCTGGCTCGGCAACGAAAGCACGAGCCCTTGGCATGAGTCCGTCCGGATGTATCCGCGGTATTTGGCGGGTGATACAGGCGAACAGGTCACCCGGATCGCCGCTGATCTGAAGGATCGTCTGGGATGACCGGCCGGGACGCCAAACTCCTGGACGGGGCCATGGCGCATCACCGGGCCGGCCGCCTGCGCGAAGCGGAAGACGGCTACCGGAAAATTCTCGTCAGCCATCCCGGCCATGCGCCGGTTCTGCACAATTTAGGCGTGATCGGTCTGCAGACCGGACACACCGGCGGCGCCATCAAGCTGTTTGAGCAGGCAATCACCTATCAGCCCGACTATGCCGATGCCCACGCCAATCTTGGCGTCGCCTTCAAACGGGAAAACCGGTTGGATGAGGCGGCTGACGCCTATCGCCGGGCCCTGGAAATCGATCCGGAAATCGCCGAGGCCCATTCCAACCTCGGCAATATCCTCAAGGAGCTCGGCCGCTACGAGGAGGCGCTGGACTCATATGAATCTGCCATCCTGTGCGCGCCGAAATTGGCTGACGCCCATTCCAATCTTGGAACTCTCCTACAGGAGATGGGACGCTACCGGGATGCGGTGGAGTCCTTCGAACAGGCGTTTGCCCTGAAACCCGGCTCTCCGGAGATCATGGCCAACTTGGGGGCGGCGCTGCTGGATTGCGGCGAGACGTCCCGGGCGTTGAACCTTCTTACCGGCGCGGTAGAGATCAATCCCAGACTGGTCGCCGCCCATTGCAGTCTCGGCAACGTGTTTCGGGAGTTGGGCGATACGGACCGCGCTCTTGCGGCCTATGACGCGGCGTTCTCCATCGATCCGGGCTCCCTGATGACGCTGGCCATGAAATCGAGCTTCTTGGAAACGCTTAACCGGCTTGAGGAGGCGTTGAAGACTGCAGAGCGGGTTCTGGCCATTGATCCAACTCACGCTACGGCCAGTCTCATTGCGGCTAAGTGTGCACGGCGCAACGGAGATATTGCCGCCGCCGCCGCGCGACTGGAGAGCGTGGATTTCTCACCGACCCCGGCGAAAACCCGGGCGACCGCGCACAAGGAATTGGCGGTGTTGTATGACCGGCTCGGCCGCTATGACGAGGCGTTCGAACAGTTTACTCAATCCAATGCGCTACAGGCTGCGGAGTGGCGGGAACGGGGTGTCAGTAAAGACAGCTACAATCAACAGCTCACCGATCTACAGATGGCGTTTACCGCTGATTGGGTGTCCACATGGACGCCGGCAGATCAAGGATCAGCGCCGGCGCCCGTGTTTCTGGTTGGCTTTCCCCGGTCCGGCACCACGTTGTTGGAGCAAATACTGAACGCTCATCCAGAAATACAAACCCTGGATGAGCGCCCGGTGATGGAAGCGGTAGAAAACAAGCTCCGGGAGATGCCGGGCGGCTATCCCGGCAATCTGTCGGGGCTTTCCGCTGACCAACTGGAAGAACTGCGACGCGTGTATTTCGATACGCTTTCTCAGTTCGCCGGCGGCTACGACCCGGCAATCACCTATGTGGATAAGCTGCCGCTCAATACGATGCGCGCCGGGCTGATTCATCGGTTGTTCCCGCAAGCTAAGTTCTTGCTGGCGCTTCGCCACCCGTGTGACTGCGTTTTCAGCGGTTTTATGCAGTATTTCAGGACCAATGCGGCCATGGCCAATTTCCTCGATTTGGAA
>JAYQGD010000224.1:0-5187 GCA_038140415.1 Rhodospirillaceae bacterium | reverse complement strand
GCCTGCAGCAACAGCTCGGCCTCCCGTTCCATCAGTTCTTTGCCTTTGAGGGGTTTGCGTTCTTCTACTTCGCGGAGGGTGAGGTTCCACGAGAGACGTGTGGCGTATTGGTCCCAGAGATCTCTCTCCGGACCCGATTTCAATCGTCCGACTGCGGCAATGGTGAGGTTCATCTCTCTGCCGCCACGTCAGGCCGGCGCTTTCCGGCCGGGGCTTAGGCGGCCGCTCCCGGCTGCTGTCCGGGTTCGCCCCAGATTTTCTCCAGGTCGTAGAACTCCCGGACCTCCGGGCGGAAAAGATGGACGATGACGTCGCCGCCGTCGATCAAGACCCAGTCGCCCTGATCCGCGCCTTCAACAGGTACGGTTTTCAGACCGTTGGATTTCATCTTTTCGCGGAGATGCTCTGCCATGGTCACAACCTGACGCTGCGAGGTGCCGGTCGCGATCACCATGTAATCGGCGAAGCTGGTTTTGCCTTTCAGGTCGATGACGGTGACGTTCTGCGCCTTGTCGTCATCAAGCGACACTGTGACCAGGTCCTTTAAGCCATCGGCGCCCGGTGGTGTCGATTTACGCTTAGCTATGGTCTCTCTCTCCTTTGATCGAAGTTCCAAAGTGCTCAAGCTTACTCGCTACCTTTAAGCAGGGCCTGTCTCGCCCTGATGCGCGTGGCCGACGTGGTGTCCGGTTCGGTATGCAGATAGACCCATGCGGGAGGGCGCATGCTCGCAAGCCGTGACGCCCTTGTTTCCCGGATGCGGTGCTTGGCAAACCGCCGCGCCGCCTTACCGGCCAGTGCCCGTGTAGAATAAGAAGGTCTGGGAAAAATCGCAATGGGGACAAGCCGAAATATCCGCCGCCAGTCTTTCCACTTGGGAATTTGACGTAGATTGTCGGCCCCCATCAGCCAAACAAAGCGGTGACCGGGGAATTTCTGCTTCAAAGCGACCAGCGTGTCGATCGTGTAGACGGTCCCTAATTCCCGCTCCAAATC
The DNA here is from genome assembly GCA_038140415.1 of Rhodospirillaceae bacterium. GTDB lineage: Bacteria > Pseudomonadota > Alphaproteobacteria > Rhodospirillales > UBA2165 > JAYPHU01. The sequence goes on along the minus strand of JAYQGD010000224.1, from coordinate 4,191 downwards.
GCTGATGATGATATCCGGATTCGAGGCGTATGCTTTTGCGGCTGCGATTCGATCATCCATGTCCGCCATGCCGTCCGCGCTTTTCAGCGGGTTCTGCGGCGACACCAGCCACCAGACCTCATCCAGGTTCAAGCGATTGAGGGCGGCCTCACTGATGTGGAGATGTCCCCGGTGCGCCGGATTGAAGGAGCCGCCCAAAAGACCAATGCGTTTTCTGTCTGACACGTGCGGGTCCAATCGCGCCGGGATGGGTTAGGGACGGACCTGGCCGTCGCCGCGCACCACATACTTAAATGTGGTGAGCTGTTCCACACCGACGGGACCGCGGGCATGCAGCTTGCCGGTGGCGATGCCGATCTCCGCGCCCATGCCGAATTCGCCACCGTCGGCGAACTGGGTCGAGGTGTTGTGCATGGCGATGGCGCTGTTGACCCCGTTGAGGAAGGCCTCTGCCGTCGCGGCGTCGCTGGTGACAATGGCGTCCGTGTGTTCTGTGCCGTGCCGGTTCACATGGTCGACCGCGTCCTGAACGCCGTTCACTTGTTTTACGGCGATGATGGAGTCCAGATACTCCGTATCCCAATCCACCTCGTCCGCCGGCTTCACCCGGCTGTCGGCTTTTTGGATCGTCTCATCGCCTCTGATCTCGCACCCGGCTTCGGTGAGCGCGTCCAGAATGCGCGGCAGGTGGGTCGCCACGGCGTCCTTGTCGATCAGCAGGGTTTCCGTCGCGCCGCAAATGCTGGTCCGTCGCATCTTGGCATTGAGCACGATGTCCCGCGCCATGTCGGGGTCGGCCGCGCGGTCCACATAGGTGTGGCAAATGCCTTCCAGGTGCGCAAAGACAGGCACCTTGGCTTCTTTCTGGACGCGCTCAATGAGCGGCTTACCGCCCCGGGGTACGATCACGTCGATATAGTCGGTCATGGTCAGCATCTCGCCGACGGCGGCCCGGTCGGTGGTCGGCACCATCTGGATGGCGGCTTCGGGCAGGTTGGCCTGACGCAGCCCGTCCTGCATGGACTGCAGGATCGCGCCCGACGAGTGATAGCTCTCCGACCCGCCGCGCAGGATCGAGGCGTTGCCCGACTTCAGGCACAGCCCGCCCGCGTCCGCGGTCACATTGGGCCGGGATTCATAGATCACGCCGATCACACCCAGAGGCACCCGCACCCTTGAAATCTTCAAGCCATTGGGCCGGTCCCAGGCGTCCATCACCGCGCCCACGGGATCGTCCAAGGCGGCGATCTCTTCCAGGCCTTTGCCGACGCCGGCCAGCCGGTCTTCGGTCAGCTTCAACCGGTCCAGCAGCGGCCCGCTCAGTCCCTTTTCTTCGCCGGCGGCCATGTCTTTGTCATTGGCGGCCAATATCTCCGCCGAGCGATCACGCAAGGAGGCAGCGGCTTCCCGGAGCGCGCGATTTTTGCTCTCGGCATCGGCGCTCGCCAAAGTCTGCGCTGCGGCTTTCGCCTGTTTGCCGATGTCCTGCATCAGCGCTTTGATATCGGTGTCCGTCATGATCTCGATCCCTAGGAAATCACCAAATCGTCGCGATGGATGATTTCGTCCCGGCCACGGTAGCCGAGGAGCGCTTCAATTTCATCCGTTTTATGGCCGACGAGCAGTCGCGCATCGTCAGATGAATAGGCCGACAAGCCCCGGCCGATTTCCCGTCCGTCCGGCGCCTTGATGGCGACGGCGTCGCCCCGCTCGAAATTGCCGGTGATGCCGGCCACGCCCGCGGGCAGCAGGCTGCGGCCGTTTTTCAGCGCCTTCACCGCACCTTCATCCACGATCACGGCACCGACGGGCTGCAGGGAACCGGCGATCCAGAGCTTGCGGGCGGTCTGCGGATTGCCAGAGGGCAGGAACCAGGTGCAAGCGCCGCCGTTTTCCAGAGAGGCGAGGGGGTTGGTCCGCTTGCCTTCGGTAATCACCATTTTGGTCCCGGCGCCCAGGCACAATTTGGCGGCCGTGAGCTTGGTCACCATCCCGCCCGATGAATCACCGGACGCCGCCGCGCCGGCCATAGCTTCGATCTCAGGGGTGATCTCGGCGACCTCGGGGATGAGCGTTGCGCCCTTATCCTTGGTCGGGTCTGCCGTATAGAGCCCGTCGATATCGGAGAGTAGCACCAGCACATCGGCGCTGATCATGGCGGCGACCCGGGCCGCCAGCCGGTCATTGTCGCCGAAGCGAATTTCGTCGGTGGCCACCGTATCGTTTTCGTTGATCAGGGGGATGGCCCCCATTTCCAGGAGCGTCATCAGGGTGGACCGTGCGTTCAGATAGCGCCGCCGGTTTTCCGTATCCTCGAGGGTCAGCAGCACCTGCGCGACTGAAAGATTATGCGGGTCCAGGGTCTCCTGATAGGCATGCGCAAGCCGCACCATGCCGGCTGCGGCAGAGGCTTGCTTCTCCTCCAGCCGCAGATCGCCGGTCTTCATGCCCAGATACCGCCGCCCCAGCGCAATCGCGCCCGAAGACACGATGACCACTTCCTGGCCGCGCGCGCGCCATGCCGCGATGTCCTGGGCGAGCGACGTCAGCCAATTGCGATGCAGCCGCCCGGTCTCGGAATCCACCAGCAGGATGGAGCCGATCTTGACGACGATCCGTTTGGCGTCCGCCAGATGTTTTTGGTTGCCGGTCATGGCGCATACGCCCGGCCGGTTTCAGCCTCTTCCTGTTCCCGGCGATCGTTGATGATCCGGCGAATGGCTCGGAGCGCTTCATCCAGGCCGGTCCCGGCAATGCCGGACAAGAGCATCACGTCCTTGCCCGACGCCTCTTTCAATTCATGCACGCCGATCTCGATGAGTTCTTCCGACAAGGAGTCGCATTTGTTGAGGGCGACGATCTCGGTCTTGTCGGCAAGTCCCTCGCCATAGGCTTCCAGTTCGCCGCGCACTGTTTCATAGGCCTTGGCGGGATCGCCGGCGGTGCCGTCCACCAGATGCAGCAGCACATTGCAGCGTTCAATATGGCCCAGGAACCGGTCGCCAAGGCCCGCGCCTTCATGGGCCCCTTCGATCAGGCCCGGAATGTCGGCAAGGATAAGCTCTTCGCCGTCCACATAGCCGACACCCAGATTGGGGTGCAGGGTGGTGAACGGATAGTCGGCGATTTTGGGCCGGGCCCGGCTGACGGCGGACAGGAATGTCGACTTGCCGGCATTGGGCAGGCCGATCAGCCCGGCGTCGGCGATTAGTTTGAGCCGCAGCCACAGCCAATGCTCTTCACCGGGCCAGCCGTCATCGGCCCGCCGGGGGGCCTGATTGGTCGAGGATTTGTAATGCGCGTTGCCGAACCCGCCGTCGCCGCCCCGGGCCAGGACGACCCGCTGGCCTTCCTTGGTCAGATCAGCGAGGAGGGTTTCTCCGTCTTCATCCAGGATTTGTGTGCCGACCGGGACCTTGAGCACCGCGTCTTCGCCACCCTTGCCGGTGCGATTGGCACCCATGCCGTGCCCGCCGCGGGCGGCCTTGTAATGCTGCTGATAGCGAAAATCGATGAGCGTGTTGAGGTTGGCCACGCATTCGGCGACCACGTCGCCGCCGCGCCCCCCATCGCCGCCGTCGGGACCGCCGAACTCCACATACTTCTCACGGCGAAAGCCAACGCAGCCGTTGCCGCCGTCGCCGCTCTTTATATATATCTTTTGTTGATCCAGGAATTTCATGGATCCGGTCCTAATACCTGTGTCTTAACAAGCTCTCAAATTCGACCATCAAAAAAGGGGAATGGTCGGCCATTCCCCTTGTTCTTAGCGAATGGTCGGCGTCTATGTCAGGACGCCGGCTCCACCGCCACGAATGTCTTGCCCGCGCCCTTCTTGGAAAAGGCCACGGTCCCGTCGGTCAACGCAAACAAGGTGTGATCCTTGCCCATGCCGACATTGTCACCGGGGTGATACTTGGTGCCCCGCTGGCGAATGATGATGTTGCCGGCAATCACAGCCTGACCGCCGGATTTCTTGACGCCCAGCCGGCGTCCGGCTGTATCGCGTCCGTTGCGGGAGGAACCGCCTGCTTTTTTATGAGCCATAAGTCTTACTCCTGCGCGTTATTTCTTGGTGGTTGTCTTTTTCTTGGAAGCAGCCTTTTTCTTCGAGGCAGCTTTTTTCTTGGCCGCGGCCTTTTTCTTGGCGGGCGCGGCTTCCTGCGCCGGCGCGTCGGCCTTGTCCTCGGC
>JAYQGD010000223.1:0-5216 GCA_038140415.1 Rhodospirillaceae bacterium | reverse complement strand
CAGGAATTGATTTTTCCGCCATTTGTCACCCCGTTTGGCGTGATTAGAACCCGGTAATTTTGGAGCGGAAGTGTACGCCCCGGCGCGGGACCGAGCAAGGCAGAGGCGGCTAAGCCGCTTCAATCATTGTAGACACGTGCGCCGCCACACTGTCCGCTAGGGCCTGCAGATCGTAGCCGCCCTCTAGCGTGGACACGACACGACCCTCACAGCATTCGTCCGCGACGGCCAGCAGTTCTCTGGTGATCCAAGCGAAGTCTTCAGTCTCGACATTAAGCTGACAAAGATGATCCCGAATATGGGCATCGAAACCGGCCGAAATTAGAAGAAGGTCGGGCTCAAAAGCGCGAAGCGCCGGCAATATGGTTTCGGTGTATGCGTTCCGGAACTCGCTTGATCCTGATCCTGGCGCCAGTGGAACATTACAGATATTTCCGACCCCGGTTTCCGATGCTGCACCGGTGCCGGGATATGCCGGAAATTGATGGCTGGAGCCGTAGAAGAGCGAGGCGTCCTTCTCAAACATATGCTGGGTTCCATTGCCGTGATGGACATCGAAATCAATGACGGCAACGTGGCCCAGGCCGTGTTTGAGCTGCGCCTGCTTCGCGCCGATGGCCACGTTGTTGAAGAGGCAAAACCCCATGGCCCGATCATGCTCCGCATGATGACCAGGGGGACGTAGTGCGCAGAAGGCATTATCTACGTCCCCGGCAATCACCAGATCAATCGCTTCGCAAACCCCACCAACTGATCGTAAGGCCGCTTCTCCCGAGGCCGGTGACAAAAACGTATCCGGGTCCAGCGCGCGATATCCCTCTTCCGGAACCGCGGCAAGCAATGTCTCGACGTAACGCGGCGAATGCATGCAGCCGATTACATCAGGCTCAACAAGCGCCGCTTCTCGCCGGACCAGCCCGGCAAATCTCTTCGTCTCCAGCCGTGAATAAACCGATTTCAACCTGTCTGGAGATTCAGGATGCCCGGGACCTGGCTCATGTCGAACGCATACAGGGTGGCTGAAAAATGCTGTGGTCATGATGTGATTTTACCCAAATTCTTCCGTCAAGCCATAACAGCGAGTTGAGCTTGAGAATAGTTGATCATATTTCGTTATAGCCGTAATCTCTCGTCCATAATTATGGTTGGAATTCCAATCAATTAGCCGTTATGGGGCGATTAATGTTTTCTTCTCGTTCCGGCGACGGAGCATGCTAACGAGAACGTTGAAATCATGCGGCATCGAAATGCCATGAGTGGCTTGGGGAGCGTCCACGCAGATGATCAAATCTAAACAGACCAACGTTATGGCTGTGATTTCAGCGGCCGTTGTCCTAACCTGCCTGGCGATTGCCAGTTCTACCCAAACTTGGGGGCAAGGCGGCCCGAGTTCGGAGGCTCGCGCCGTCATCCAAAGCCTCAGTGAGGAAGATCGCCAAAAGTTCTTCAGTATGAGCCGCGAGGAAAAAAGGGCATTCATCCAATCCAAACTCAAGGAAAAAGGCGGCGACACGGCTAAATCCACCGGAGATCGCCAGTCCGGAGCTTCCGGCAACAGAGGCGGCGGTGGAAATTCGAGCGGTTCCGGCAATCGGCGGCGCCCCCCGCCTCTGGTAGAGTTGACCAGCGTCGTCAAAGAACCGCTGGTCCAGGTGTTCCCGATCACAGGAAGGTTGGTGGCCAATCAGCGAAGCGAGGTCGCCACCAAAATCAAAGGCAGTGTCCAAAAGATCAATTTCCAAGTCGGTGATCGAGTCAAAGCCGGGCAAATCATCGCAGAGCTTGATATCGACCGGCTGAAACTCGAAGCTGAACTAAAAGCGGCTGATGTCATCCAGGCTCGCGCCAAATGGAATTCGGCGAAAGCAACGCGGGACCTCCTTCAACAGGAGTTAAAGCGTCTCGAGAAACTCAAACGCTCAGCAGCATTCAGCCAGGCGCGATATGAAGATAAGCAACAGGAGATCGTCAGAGCTGAAGCCACTGTCGAAGAAACGGCCGCCGCCTTAAAACGTGCAAGATCATCCCGCGATCTCGCGAGGATGGACGTTAAAGATGCCTCGGTCAGTGCGCCATTTGACGGCGTCATCGTTCTCAAGCATGTGTCCCCGGGGACCTTTCTCAATCCTGGCTCCCCCGTTGTGACGCTTTTAGACGATGGAAATATCGAAATTGAAGCCGACGTTCCGTCTAACCAACTTAGCGGCGTGGCCCCTGGCTCCGTCGTTGATGTTCGTATCGGCGCCAAAACAAGGGTTCAAGCTGCCGTACGAACTGTTATCCCGGATGAAAACCCCCTGTCCCGAACTCGTGCAGTTCGGCTGACACCAGACACGTCGAAAATCAAATCAAAGCTTGTCGTAAACCAAAGTGTCGTTGTCGAGGTGCCGCATGGCCAAGCTCGCGAGGTTATTGCGGTACACAAAGATGCGATCGTCAATCGCCAATCTGGAACGATTGTATTTGTCTTCAATGATGGGCGGGTCCGCCCGGCGAATGTGCAAATCGGGGAATCCTTTGCCGGGAAGTTTGAAATTCTCACCGGGTTGGAGCCCGGCCAACAGGTGGTGGTCACCGGAAACGAACTGCTTCGTCCGGGTCAACCAGTTCGCGTAAAAGGCGGTGGTGGACCTGGCTCCAAAAAAGGCGGTAAGGGCCCAGCTGGCAGCTCTGGTCCCGAGATGACGAGAGAACAGCGGCGGGCAATCATTCAAAGCTTGAGCGAAGAGGAACGCCAAAAGTTCCGCGCTATGAGCCGGGAAGAGAAACAAGAATTCTTCAAAAAACGCGCAAAAAATTCTGGCGGACCGGCGTAAGCCCGGTCTCCAGATAATTGGGCAATAGGAGTTGCGGAAATGCCTCTCATTGAGCTAGCGATCAGACGCCCCGTCGCAGTTCTCTCCATCGTCCTTATGGTGGTTCTGATGGGCTTTGTCGCCCTGAACCTGATCCCCATTCAGTTGACGCCCGACCTTCGCAAACCGGTTGTGTCGCTGATTACACCCTGGTCCGGTGCCTCGCCGACAGAGGTGGAGCGGGAACTGACAAACCGACAGGAAGAAGCCCTGACCGGCCTGGACGGACTCGAGGAAATCTCATCTTCCTCTCGTGACGGCAGTAATCGGGTTAAGCTTGAATTCGCTATCGGCACCAACATGGACCGGGCGTTGATGCTCATCGGCAATGCGTTGACAAATATCAACAATCTCCCCGATGAGGCACGCTCTCCCAGAATTCGGACACGCGATTCCGAGGACAACCCGATTGCTTGGTTCGTCATTAATAAGTTACCCGGCAACCCCAGGGACATCTCCACCTACGGCGCCTATCTCGAAGATTTTATTGGTGACCGGCTGGAGCGTATACAAGGCATCGCTCTCTCGAACGTATATGGCGGCAACCGTCGCGAACTACGCGTAACGGTAGACCCGCAAAAGCTTGCAGAGTTTGGCCTCGCGGTCCCCGACATTATCCAAGTTCTCCGCGCTAACAATGCGTCCGTTTCCGCCGGCGTCGTAGAAGAGGGTAAGCGCCGGTACATCGTTCGCACCGACAATGAGTTGGTGAACGTGGACCGGGTAAAAAATCTGATCGTCCGCACCCAATCCGACGCTGCAACCGGCCGTATTGCCCGAGTGCGCGTCGCCGATGTCGCGGACATTCAGTTTAATTTTAAGAAGCCCGACACCTTCATCATGAGTGACGGAGAACAATCCGTCATCATCAATGTGGTCCGTGATACCGGTGTCAACGTCATCGAGGTCATGAAACGTGTCCGCAAAGTCGCCAGGGAACTCAATGACGGTCCTTTAAAACAAGTCGGCCTGACCATGCGTCAGGTCCATGACGATACGATTTATATCAACTCCGCTATCGGACTGGTCCAGCAAAACATCATTGTGGGTGGTAGTTTAGCGGCCCTTCTGCTCCTTATTTTCCTGCGCTCGATCCGGGCCACTGTTGTTATTTCGTTGGCCATTCCCGTATCGGTGATCGGTTCATTCGTCGCCATGGCGGCTCTGGGTCGTTCCATCAACGTAATATCACTTGCAGGCATCGCGTTCGCCGTCGGCATGGTCGTCGATGCTGCCATTGTCGTTTTGGAAAACATATTCAGATTGCGTCAGAAAGGGGAATCTCCTTTTGATGCGGCCTTGAAAGGCGCTAAGCAGGTTTGGGGCGCTGTGTTTGTATCGGCGCTCACTACGGTGATGGTTTTTGTCCCCATCCTGGTCATGAAGCTCGAAGTTGGTCAGTTATTCCGGGATATCGCGGTAGCTATTTCAGTCGCCGTCCTTCTATCACTGGTCGTTTCCATAACGGTCATTCCCGCCCTCGCGAACAAATTATTGGCCGGGGACGTGAGCGGTGTTGGTCAAGGGTTGAGACTGCCGGGCGTTGACCATTTTGCACGTTTATTTACCCAGTCGGTGCTTGGTTATACCCGCCGGGTCATTTCCAGCAAAACGTTGTCCATCGCCATGATCGCCGTGGTTTGTGGCGTGACAGGCGTTGCCACCTGGAAATTTTTGCCGAAGCTGGAGTATTTGCCAGAGGGCAACCGCAACCTGGTCATTGCCCGTCTCAACACGCCGCCGGGTTACAATCTGGATGCGATCCGGAAGATCGCCGCCAATACCTTTGAGACCATTCGCCCGAATATGCAGGATCCAACCGGCGAGAGGTTGGGTAAAAATGACCCTGTCCAGATGAGCCGGTTTTGGTTCATTATTCGTCGCGGATTTACCATTGCAGCGGCCGCCGCTGTCGATCCTACCCGTACCCAGGAACTAATCCCACTTCTTCGCCGGGCCATATTCAGCAATCCCGGAACCCGCGGGATTGTGGTCCAAACGTCTTTGTTTGGACGAGGATTTGGCGGCAGCCGAAGCATAGACTTGGATATATCCGGACCTGATCTGGATAATATTCTGGAGGTTGCCGGACGGGCCAATCAGATCGCCGCGCAAGTCTTCCCGAGAAGCGATGGAAACCAAATTCGGGTCGTTCCTGGTCTCCAGAATGCCAACCCGGAGGTTAGGTTAATACCTGACCCGCTTCGGCTGTCCGACAACGGGCTGACAGCCAAGGAATTGGGAGAAACCGTTGACGCCTTCAACGACGGCATGAAGGTTGCCGAGGTGACAGTTGGCGGAAATCGGATCGATTTGACGCTTATGGGTCCTGAATCCCAGATCACGAGAACAGAGCAGATT
>JAYQGD010000222.1:0-5235 GCA_038140415.1 Rhodospirillaceae bacterium | reverse complement strand
CCATTGGCCTTCATCTTCGCGGCATATTGCTCGGCGGCTTCCTGGATCGGCGTCTTTTTCTCTGACGGGGCAGACGACTTGGCGGCTGCCGCTTTCTTGGATCCGGCTTCCGCCGTAGCCGGTGATTCTACCGGGGCGTCGGTTTCGTCCGGCTCGGGCTCGGGCATGGGGGCGTTGACCGGCGGTGGCGGCGGCGGGCTTGCGGATGCCGGTGCGCTCGACTTAGTTGGCGCGGATTGATTTGTGGGGGGCGTCTCGAGGCCCGGGCCTTTAGCGTCACCGTCTTCAGGCTTGTCTTTCCCAGCGTCCGCCGTGTTCTTTTCTACGGCGGCTGCGGCGGCAGGATCTTGAACGGGCGCGCCACCACCGAACAAACGCGGCAGGATTTCCTTGGCGGGACCGGCAAGCACGATCTTGCCGCGATCAAGCGCGATAAGGTTGTCGCAACCCTGCAGTAGCACGGGGCTGTGGGACACAATAATAACCGTGTGCTCCTTAGCGAGTTCAATCAAGGTGGCGCGCAATTCCAGCTCGGCTTGTCGGTCCAGGTTACTGGAAGGCTCATCCAACAGCAGTACCGCCGGGTTACTGACCAGGGCGCGGGCAATGGAAATCCGCTGGCGCTGACCGCCGGACAGTCGCTGGCCGGCCTCGCCGATTTCCGAGCCATAACCATCGGGCAGGTCGATGATGAACTTGTGGACGCCGGCTTTGGTCGCCGCGTCGATGATTTTTTCGTCGGACGGGTCGGTGGTGCCGTAGGCGATGTTGTCGCGGACGGTGCCGGCAAACAAAACCGTTTCCTGTGGCACATAGCCGACCCAATCGACCAATTGCTCCCGGCTGAACTGGGCGATGTCGGCGCCGTCCAACAAAACTCGGCCGGAACGGGGCCGGTACAGTCCCTGGATCAGTTTGATCAGGGTCGTCTTGCCGCAGCCGTTGCGGCCGACAATCGCGGTCAGACCACCGGGGCGAATGCCGATTTTGACGCCGTCGACGATGTTGGGACCTTCCTCGCCATAGCCAAAGGTGACATCCTCGAGGGTGATCTCGCCCGTGGGGCGATCCATCTCAATCTCGGTTTCCATCCGGTCCGATTCGGTGTTGAAGATGGCGCCCAGCCGTTCCACGGCCTGGCCGAACGAGGAATACACCCGCCAGGTACCGACCAATTGGTTTAGCGGGCCCAGGAGTCGGCCGCTCAGCATGTTGGCGGCGATCAGCGAGCCCATGGTCAGGTCGCCGCTGATGATAAAGACCGCGCCGGTGGCGGTCATGGCGACCGTAGTGATGCCCGACATGATGGCGCCGAAGTTGGAGAACCCGTCCAGCTTGCTGCCGCGGCGGGACGCCCGGTCAATATTCTCGGCATGGGCGAATTCCCACATAGGACGCATTGTCCGCTCCAGACCCAATGCCTTGATCGTGGTGCGGCCATTGATCATCTCGCCGATGATGGCGTCCCGGCTTTGGGCGGATTGCCGTTCCTCGGAGTTGGCGGCGTTCATCACCGCCGAGGACCGCCAGGCGAGGCCAATGAATATCACCCAGACGATGGCCAGCACCGGCACGATCGGCGCGGCGATCACCCAGATGATGGCGAAGAACACGACGGTGAAGGGCAGGTCGGCCAAGAGAATCGCGGGCGCGCCGGACAGCGTGTTGCGGATCATGTCCACGTCGCGGAACAATCCTTGCCAATAGCCGGACGCGTTGGATTCAAGCATATCCAGGGGAAGGGCGGTGACTTTGTTGAAGAGGCGGCGTCCGACCTCCACATCAACCCGCAGCGACACCCGCTGCATGATGCGGGCCCGAGACTGTTTCATGACATAGTCAAATACGAAAATGACCCCGACGCCGATCACCAACCCCCACAGGGTGGCGATGCCGCCGCTGCCGACCACCCGGTCATAGACCTGCATGGTAAAGATCGGGATGACCAACGCCAGCAAGTTGATAAAGACCGACATGACCAGCATCTCGGCGAAGACGCCGCGCATCGGTCTGAGAAATGGTCTCAGCCAAGCTTTATCGGATTTTTGATCCGCCATAAAAATACCCTCAGAGTTCCCGCCGAATAGCTGAATCCTCTGACTAATCCTTATTGATTAAGCAATTATATATGCCAACCAGCCTACCATGCCAGTGATCTCGGGCAATTGTGGTCATTTCCCCTTGACCTAAAATCGATGGAAGGGTCTAGTACCCGAATAAGGCGTAACTGTGGCGGTGCCGACCGCGCGCCTTGTTCTAGGAGGATCCTTATGGCTGACGGCGCCGCGGCTGTCGCACCAGCATCGTTTTTTAGCCGAATGAAGCTGCCTTTTATTGGGCGGAAAACTGCCGGTGACGATGAACAGGGTCCGCAGATTGATTCAACCGGTCTCCACAAGAAATTCAGCTTCGGTAAGGCGCGCTGGATCGGGCTTGTCCTCCTGATTGCCTTCATGGGCGTGCGGCACTGGGATCCGGGTCCCCTGAACACCATTCGCCTCAAGACCTTTGACTTTTATCAGCAAATTAAGCCGCGGGAAATTTGGCCCGAGAGCCCCGTGGTGATCATTGATTTGGACGAGGCGAGCTTGTCCGAGGTCGGCCAATGGCCCTGGCCCCGCAATCAGGTCGCGCAGCTCGTGCAAAACGCCTTTGCCCTGGGTAATGCGGTGCTCGGTTTCGACGTTATCTTTGCCGAACCCGACAGGATGAATGGGTCTAGTGTCGTTAACAGTCTGGTCGGGCTGGATGAGGACGTGAAGCAAAAGCTCCTGAAACTCCCCAGCAATGACGAGATATTTGCATCCGTGGTCAAGCGATCCCGCAGGGTGGTGGCGGGACAGGCCGTGCTGCCGTTCCCAAAGGAATATCCGGATCGCAAACCGCTGAACTCCCGGATCGGTGAAAAGGCCGACCGGGGTGCACCACCGCCCCGAAACTGGGCCACCTCCGTGCCCGGATTGCTGCGAAATGTGGAACCGTTGGAGAAAGCCGCGGCAGGGCATGGGTTGCTGGCGTTGGAGCCCGAACCGGACGGCATTGTCCGCCGGGTGCCGGCCATGTTCCGGCACGGGACCAAACTCTACCCCGCCTTGTCGATTGAGATGATGCGCTTGGCGGCCGGGCGTCCCAGCGTTCTGGCGCAGAGCAACCTTGCAGGAATTTATGCGTTTACCTTGAGCCGGCCTCAGCGATTGACGGTCTCTCGAGAGATTCTAAAGGACGACAAAATCGGATTTGAGCCCTACGACCCCAACTTCAACCGGCTGATTTATGCGGAAGTGGTTGATAACGGGCAGGTGAAGCACCTGCTGCACCGAGCTAAGTTGGCCGGTAACAAGAAATACCGTCTGGGGCGGGCCAGAGGGCCTGTTGATTACTCGAAGTTCGTGATGCTTCGGCTCCCGGCGCTTGTGCCGGAAACGGATCGCAGCGGTAAGATGTACCCGTATTTCAGTAAAACAGATAAGGCCAAATATGTGTCGGCTAAGGACGTTCTGGCCGGTACGGCGGACCCTGCCAAGATGCGCGGCAAGCTGGCGATCGTCGGGACGTCCGCCGTCGGCCTGCTCGATATTAAAACCGTCCCGACGGAGCAGTTTATACCTGGGGTGGAGGTCCACGCCCAGCTTATCGAATCGGTGATGACCAATCAGTTCCTGACCCGGCCGAACTTTGCCGACGTCGGCGAAATGGCGATCGCTTTGGTGGCGGGAATGATCATTATCATCTTGGTGCCCTGGGTCGGCGCCAAATGGACACTGCTGTTTTTCCTGGTGACCGCTGTCGGCGCCGGCGCCTCATCCTGGTATATGTTCGCCGAACACAAGGTGCTGCTCGACGCATTCTACGGCGTCACGGCGGTCTTCATTATTTATGTGGTGCTGACCTATTTGGGCTACGCGTCCGAAGAAGCGCAGCGCCGTCAAACCCGGGAAGCCTTCGGCAAGTATCTGTCGCCGGCGATGGTGGAACAGGTCGTTGAAAACCCGGCGCTGCTGACCCTGGGCGGGGCGAAGCGGGATATGACCCTGCTGTTTTGCGACGTGCGCGGCTTTACCAGTATCTCGGAATTGTTCGATGCGGAAGGTCTCACGGTTCTGATCAATAAACTGCTAACGCCGCTGACCGACATCATTCTGGAACGCAACGGCACCATCGATAAGTACATGGGCGACTGCATCATGGCGTTCTGGAATGCGCCGCTGGACGACAGCAAGCATGCCGAAGACGGCTGCCGCGCCGCATTGGAAATGGTCGCCGCCATGGCGCCGCTGAATGCGCGCTTGGAACAGGAAGCCAAGGAAGAGGGCCGCAAACACCTGGATTTGAAGGTGGGTCTGGGGCTGAATTCCGGTGACGCGGTGGTCGGCAACATGGGCACATCTCAGCGGATGGACTATTCCGTGCTGGGCGACACGGTGAACACGGCCGCCCGGCTTGAAGGCCAGTCCAAAACGTACGGCGTCGATATTGTCATCGGCCCGAATACTTATGCGCAAGTCCAGGACTTCGCCGTCATTGATCTGGATTGCATCCAGGTGAAGGGTAAGACCGTCGGTCTGGATATCTACGCCTTGATGGGGGACGAAGTGATCGCCGTTCACCCGGCGTTTATCAAGATCAAGGAAACCGTCGCGGAGATGCTGCAGGTCTACCGGAGCCAAAATTGGGAGAAGGCCAAGGAGCTGATCAACAAGATCAGGGAAGTCTCCGAGGCGGCGGCCGATACGGAAATCGGCCCGGCCCTGGCGGTCAAAGCAGCGTCCAGTGAGCGGTTCAGCCTGGAGGTCCTGTGCGAGCTCTACGAGGGCCGGATCAAGCAGTACGAACTTGAACCGCCGCCCGCCGATTGGGACGGCGTCTTCATCGCCACATCGAAATAAATTTCAAGCAGGTCGCATAGGATTTCCCTGTTGGTCATGAATTGGGGTAATCCTCCAAATTGTCAGACGCCAAGCCTTCAGCGAGCGGAGTCCAACTCAGCTGTTAGAGCCCGCGACTCCTGTTAGTAGCCTTCCCGATAAGATTTCTGCGTTCAGATCGGAAACCGAAAGGAATGATGTGCGCAAGGATAGCCGAGGTTAACGGGCAGCGGCCGCTCCAAGCCACTTTAAGCGGCGAGGCGTTTACCCTGTCCGCCGCCTCGTCCACCCCGTCGTTTTGAGCCGGACCGGCGTTTGGGTTTATTGTTCTGTTGCCGCCGGTTGTTGTTAGCCGGTTCGTGCGCCGCGG
>JAYQGD010000221.1:0-5249 GCA_038140415.1 Rhodospirillaceae bacterium | reverse complement strand
AGCCACGCCACCGCGATGCCGAAGGGCAGGCTGAGCCCGACGCTCCAAAAGGCGACCTGCAGGCTGAGGAGAACGGCTTCCGTCTCGGCGGGGGACAGGCTGAACATGCTAATCCACCACAAATCCGTCGCGGCTGAAGATGGCTTTGGCGGCTTGGCTTTGGAGCGCCATCAGGAACTGCCGCACGGCCAGCCGGTCTTTGCCGCGGACAATGGCGGCTATATAGGTGATGGGTTCGTGGCTGTCCGCCGGGAAGTGATGGAGGACGTGGAGTGTCGCACTCTGTCGCGCGTCGGATTGATAGACAATGCCGGCGGGCGTTTCGCCCCGTTCCAGCAGAGCGACCGTGGCCCGGGCATTTACGGTGCGCACCAGCCTGGGTGCGGCGTAAGTCCATAGCCCCAGATGGGTTAGTGCCTGCCTACCATAGAGGCCCAACGGCACGTGATCCGGGTCCGCCATGGCCAGGCGTCCAGTTTTCAGAACGCCGAAAAGTGTTGCTTCGTCCATGATTCTGTAAGTCGTGCCGATCTTTTGAGGCGTCGCCAGAACTAAGCGATTTGCCGCGATGATCATGGTTGTTTTGGTTTCGAGCGCAGCTTTTTTTGTGGCGTAATTCAACCAGGCTTTGTTGGCGGAGATATAAATATCCGCCGGCGCACCCTGGACGATTTGCCGGGCGAGGGACGAACTGGCGGCAAAAGAGAGCCGCACTTTGGATTTCGTGATACTCGTGTAGTGCTGGGAGATGTTCTCCAGGGACTTCGTCAGGCTGGCGGCGGCAAAAATCAAGACGGAGTCGGCGTTGGCGGCCAATACCGTCTTGCCCGGTGAGATCACCGGGTAAGCCGCTATAAGTACTATGGTCAATAAGCGTTTCAACATCATCCGTTCCGGACCAAAAATAAGCGTTATATACCGTCGTATATAACGCTAGGCTAAAATAAAGCCTGGCTCAGCCGCCGTAAAGATCATCCGGGTTGGTGACAATCTCGGCGATTTCCTGAACTTCCCCATCGCGAACGGCGTTGAAGAAGCAATTGCGCCGGCCCGTGTGGCAGGCAACGCCCGCCTGGTCCACGACCAGCAGGATGGTGTCATTGTCGCAATCCCAGCGCAGTTCGATCAGGGTCTGCACCTGACCGGAACTCTCCCCCTTCCGCCACAGGGCGCCCCGGGAACGGGACCAATAGACACCCCGGCCTTCGCGCAGGGTCGTTTCCACCGCCTCCCGGTTCATCCAGGCCATCATCAGCACCTCGCCGGTGTCATGCTGCTGGGCAATGGCGGGGATCAGCCCGTCTGCATTGAAGGACAAGGTCTCCAACACGGTTTGGATGGTTTGATCGTTGAGTTCACTCATCATCTTCTCCAGGCGCAGGGTTTCCTCTTTTCGGCTGCACCTGTCAACCGGACTTAGAGGAACTCGTCGGCCAGGGTGACCGAGAGGAAACTAATGCCGATCAGCAATATGAAGACCGCGGCCAGATGCTCCAGGACCGTGGCGGTGACAACGGCGCCCCGGTTGTTGGTCTCGGCAACCGCCATGACGATCCGGCGAAAGAGAATACTGAGCACGCCGAAGATCGCCATTGTGATGGCCATGCCGGCGCTGATCGCCGCGACCAAAAGAATGCCGATCCCGACGATGTCGCTGGCCAGCGCAAACAGCATCACCAGGATCGCCCCGGTGCAGGGCACCAGACCTGCCAAGAACGCCAACAGGCTTTGCTGGCCCATCCCATGCTGGTGGTCATGAGGTTCTGCAAGGGTGACACCGTGCTTGGCAGCCCGATACCGTTGAATGGCGCGGAACAGAAGCACCCCGCCGATCACCGCGATCAGGCCGAAGCTGACGGCGCGAATCCAGATGGATTCCGCCGGCGATCCGCCGATGAAATGGCGAAACGACAGATCGACCAGCCAGACCAGCGCCACGGCGGAAATCACGTGGGTATTGGCGATTTGCAGGCCCATGAACATGCCGCGCCAAATCTTCGCGTCTTGTCCCATGAAAAACGAGGCGACGACCATTTTGCCATGGCCGGGGCCTAAGGCATGCAGCGCGCCGTAGAGAAAGGCGAGGCCGATGCCGGAAAATAACGCCACGGTCGAGGCCCCCTGTTTAAGGGCCAGCATGTATTTGCCGATCTCCTGGACGATGGTCCGCTGGATGTCGATGGCGTAACTGACCGCATCGGTAAATGAGTCCAGGGACTGCGCTTCGGCGGTTTGCGCGAAAAGGACGCCGCACATCAAAAGCGCCACGGGTAGAAGCGCGCGCCGCACCATCATTGACTCCCGAGGGGCAATAATCTCGAATCCGTCATTCAACAACTCTACGAAAAATCCCGAGGGGCGGCCATGACCAAGAAAACATACGAACACATCATCTTCGAGGTGGAGGACGGGGTCGGCAAGATCACCTTCAACCTGCCCCAATTCGGCAATGCGTTGGATTTTCAAGGCATTCAGGAAACCCTGGCCGCGTTCATGGAAGCCGAAGCGCGGGACGATGTGGGCGCGGTGCTGGTCACCGGCAAAGGAAACGCTTTCTGCGCCGGGTTCAACTTGAAGAAAATCCCCGAGATCACCGACGATCTGGGTGAGATCAAGGAACACTTCCAGGAACTGGCGCTCTGGTGGCATCAGATCTTTCACCGGATGGTGCGGATTAAGAAACCTGTCCTGGCGGCAGTGAACGGCCCGGCCGCGGGCGCGGGTCTCGGCATGGCCTTGTGCGCCGATATGGTCGTGGCCAAGGAAAGCGCGTCATTTCTGTGCGCCTGGCACACCATTGGTCTCGCCAACGATGCGACCACAAGCTATTCGCTGGTGAAGATCGTCGGCTTCCGCCGGGCGATGGAACTGATGTTCACCAACCGGACCCTCACGGCGCAGGAGGCCTATGACTGGCAGCTCGTGAACCGGGTCTACAGTGAAGCCGACTTCGACGCCAATGTCGATCAAATCGCCAAGGACCTGGCCGCAGGGCCGACGCACTTGCAGGGCATGGCCAAGGAGAGCTTCCACATGGGCTGGCGGCGGTCTTTGGAAGAGGCGACCGAGTTTGAAATTCAGAACGTGATGAAGTCGGTGGATGATCCGTACTTCGTCGAGGCCCTGCGCAAGTTCCTGAACAAGGAAAGCCGCAGTAACGTGGAACAGGTCCGGCTGCCCTAGAGGAGATCGCGATGCTCACCGCCTATCAGATGGTTTGGATGTCGGCGGAGCGTCAGCCCGACGGTCTGGCTATTGTCGATGACAAGACTGACCGGTCGTTGACTTATGGCGAGCTGATCCGCGAAGTGGACGAAATCGCCGCCGGACTGCAGGCCAAAGGCATCGGCGAGGGGGACGTCGTAGTGACCGCGCTGCCGAGCCTCTACGACCATTGCCTGCTGCTGCTGGCCCTGGCGCGGCTGGCGGCAGTGCCGGCGCTGTTGAACTTTCGTCTGAACCCGGAGGAGCTGGCGCAACTGGCCGGCGATGCGAATGCCAAGGCGGCGGTGATCATGCCGGACCCGGCGGTGGCCGAGGCGCTCAAGGGCGTGTTGCCTGACGGAGCACCGGTGTGGAGCATCGGCGAACTTGATGACGCGGAACCGTTCAGCGGCTGCCGGGGCGATATCCTGTCATTGCTGTGCCCGGATCCGGCCCGCGAGGACCCGGCGTTTATTTTCTATACATCCGGCACGACGGGCCTGCCCAAGGGTGTGCTGATCAGCCACCGGACGACGGAGCACCGGATTCTCTGGCTCTCCACTCAGGCGGGATTGCGCCACGGCGCGCACCTAAAAACGCTCGGCTTTATGCCACTGAGCCACGCCATCGGCTTCTATGGGGTGTTTCTGGTGACCCTGGCGATGAACGGCAGTTATTACGTCATGTCCGCCTTTAATCCGGTCGAAGCGGTCGACATGATCGAACAGCACAAGATCAGCTATATGTTTTCGGTGCCGCAACTTTACTTCGCCATGACCAAGGCGCCCAACTACGCGCCGGAAAAAATGGCGTCGACTGAGTTGGTTCTCTACGGCGGGGCGGCGATCCCGCCGGCCTTATTGGATCACTTGGATGAGGCCTGGGCGGCGGACGTCCGCCATATCTATGGCACCACGGAGACCATGTGTTCGCTGTACAACCCGACGCCGGTCGGGCAGCCGGCGCGGCTGCGCCCCGGCTTTTATTCCCGGACCCGGATCGTGAAGATCGGTGGCGGACATGATGACTTGGTCAAGCCGGGGGAAGAAGGGGAACTGATCGTCGATGCGACCGTGGACACCATCTTCACCGAATATCTGAACCGGCCGGACGCCACGGCGGAGAAGCTGCGCGATGGCTGGTACTACACCGGCGATGTCTGTCTGCTGCACGAAGACGGCGACGTGGACCTGATCGGGCGGACCGACGATATCATTCGCTCCGGCGGGGAGAACCTGCATCCTGGCGAGATCGAAGACGTTCTGGCGCAGCATCCCGGCGTAAAAGAGGTTTCCGTGATCGGTGTGCCGCACGAGAAGTGGGGCGAAGCGGTGACGGCTTGTGTGGTGGGCGAGGCGGGCGCGATGGAGCTGGATCAGTTTGTCCGTGAACAGGGTCTCGCCGGGTTCAAAGCGCCGAAAGCCTATCTGAGCCTAAAGGTGTTGCCGCGAAACGCCGCCAACAAAGTGCTGCGCCGGGAGCTGAAAACAACAGCGGAGGCCGCTAGATCAAGCGGCGATGCCGCCTACACCGAAATCTAGGATGGGCTTTTCGCCGCAAGACAGCGGGTAATCGCAGATGTGATGTTTTCGAGGATGGCCCCGTAGCTCCCCGGACCCGGTGCAACGTTCGCACCCAACGGATCCAGAATGTGAACCTGTGCGGGAGAGTCTGCGGCCAGCATGGCGACGGCGCGGGACTTGAATTGCGGCTCCCCGAAGATGCAACGGATTTTGTGTTCCGCGATTTCGTGCTTCAGATGTGACAGGCGTTTGGCGCTGGGAGATCGTTGATGGCCTTCCCCCACGGAGCCGATGGGCTTCAGGCCGTAGTGCTTTTCGAAATACTGAAACCCGTCATGGAAAACCAGATAAGGCTGTCCGGCGGCAGCGCTCAACCGGGCCCGTAAGCGTTTATCGAGCGCGGTGAGGTCTCGCCGCAGCCCCAGGAAGTTCTGCAGATATCTAGCGCTGTTTTGCGGGTCCAGTTTTTGCAGAATGCGGACCATGTATTCCGCCATGGCGATCCCGTTGAGCGGATTGAGC
>JAYQGD010000220.1:0-5265 GCA_038140415.1 Rhodospirillaceae bacterium | reverse complement strand
GCATTTGCTGGAGCCCATGTTCTTCGACGAACATCCGGAGGTCTATGAGCCGGTGCAACGGGTCACTCCGAATTCGCCCTATCGGTTTACCTGGGACATGCTGCAGGCGCGCCTCGACAAGGCGTCGCCCGATCCGGAAGGTCATTTCGGCGGCCGCATCCAATTGGAAGCCGACGAGATGCCGACCATCGCGATCTTCGTCGAACGGCTGCAGGCCGGACAGACCACCCGGCGTTACCGGCAGGCCGCCAATCTGGTCTTTAACACCATGATGGGATCAGGTATCAGCATCATCGACGGGGTCGAGATCAATTGGGCCCGGGGCGATACGTTCGTCGGGCCCATGTGGAACTGGATCGAACACCGGGCGGAAGAAGATTCCGTGCTATTCTCCATGTCCGACGAAGCCCTGATGAAATTTTCCAACTACTACCGCTTTGAAGCGGGCTAAGGACCAGAGCCATGAACAAGATGAACGCGCCGACACCGAAGACCGACTTTCCGGGCATCACGGTGAAACAAAAAGGCGTCTTCCTGGGCGCGGAAATCACCGGCATCGACCTGACCCGGGAACAAGACGACACGGTCGTCGAGTCCCTGCGTCTGGCCCATGGGGAGTTCGGCGTGCTGGTATTTCCCAACCAAAAGATTTCCTCCGACGACCTGATGCGCTTCGGCCGCTATTTCGGGCAACTGACCGTGCACCCGTTCTCCACCAATACGGAGGATACGCCGGAGCTGATCCGCTACGACAATAAGGAAGGCAATCCGCCGGCGCCCACCGATGTCTGGCACACCGACGAGACTTTCCGTGAAGCCCCGCCCATGGGCACGGCGCTTTGTTCCAAGATCGTGCCGGAGTTCGGCGGCGACACCAATTTCTGCAGCATGGCCGCGGTGTGGGAAGGTCTGTCCGACCGGATGCAGCAGTTCCTGTCCGGCTTGGAGGCCGTCCATGACTTGGGTCCGTTCAAGGACATGTTCCCGGACACCGAAGAAGGCCGCCGCAAGATGCACCTGGCCGAAGAGAAACACCCGCCGGTCGTCCACCCCGTGGTCACTGAACATCCGGTCACCGGCCGCAAGGTTCTCTTCGTGACGCCTCAGTTTACTCGCTACATCAAGGGCATGGAGGAGGAGGAGAGTGAGGCGATCCTGCGGATACTCTATAAAAAGACGCTGCGGCACGAATACCACTACCGCCATCAGTGGGAACCGGACACGCTGGTGTTCTGGGACAACCGGCTGGTCCAGCATTCGGCCCTGCACGATTACTATCCGCAGCGCCGCATGATGGAGCGGGTCACCATCGCCGGGACCAAGCCGATGAATGCTTTCGAGCCAGCCGATCCGGAAGAGCTCCGGCGCTATCTCATGCCGCCCCTGTCGCAGTTCAAGAACACCGCACAGAAACGACAGCACGAGATGTAGGGGTGGCGGCGCTAGCGCTGCCGCCTATTGTTCATTCACTTCTGCGTCACCCCCGAGTTGGGACCAACTTTTATTGGGACCAAGTCTCGGGGGACCATGGGTCTATAAGAAAACGCTTCTACGCCTGATGGACCCCCGACAATCGCTACGCGAGCCGGGGGCGACGCAATTAGAGAAGATCGGGGCATCTTAATTTGAAACAGGCATTCGAAACGGACCGATCACCTGCTATATACTCATCACCGGAAACACATCGGCGGCGCGGCGCGCGGCTAATTATCAGAAGGAATGAGGTCATGGAGTCTGAAACGCAGAGAGAAGCTTGGGAAGATCTCCGCGAATTAGCCGCGGCCAAAAACCAAAAAAGCCTCCAGGACTTCATCAATTCGCTGTCTTCCAGCGAAGCGATGCACGCTATCTTTCGCCTCAATGCCGAGGACCGGGAGCTGGTCCTGACCAGCCTTGAGCCGGAGGAAGCGGCCGAACTGATCGATGAAATCCCGGACGAGCACGCCGCCGACATCATCGAGCAACTGCCGGCGGAAAGCGCCGCCGCCATTCTCAACGAAATGGACAGTGATGATCAGGCCGACGTTCTGGGTGAGATGACCACACAAGATGCCGAGGCGATCCTCAATGAAATGGCGCCCGAGGAGGCCAAGGACGCCCGCCGCCTGATGAAATATGAGGATGACGAGGCCGGCGGTCTGATGATGACCGAAGTGTTTGCCTTTGAGGAAGACGTCACGGTCGGCGAGGTGCTGCAGAACCTCACCGATGCGGGGGAAAGCGGCGAGAATGAGAATGTCAGCGAGATTTACGTGATCTCCCGCTGGAAACGGCTCATCGGCGTGGTCCGCCTGAATGAGATCGTCCTGTCCGGGCGTAATACGGCGATCGCGGATCTGGTCACCCCGTCGTCCTTTGTCACTCCGGAAACCAAACTTGACGAACTGGAACGGATGTTCAACAGAAACGAGATGTCGACGTTTCCGGTGATCAATCCCCATGCCCGTGTGATCGGGATTGTAACCCGCGACGCTGTTGCAGAAGCTCTGAACGAACGGGCGGAAGAAGAATACCGGAAACTGCAGGGCATCGTGGGCGGAGATGAAATCCGCACCCTGCCCTTGGTGACCCGCTCCCGCCGGCGCCTGTCATGGCTGAGCATCAACATCGTACTGAACATCATCGCCGCCAGCGTCATCGCCTTCTACGAAAGCACCTTAAGCGCGGTGATCGCTCTCGCCGTGTTCCTGCCCATCATCTCCGATATGAGCGGCTGTTCCGGCAACCAGGCCGTCGCCGTCAGCATGCGGGAACTGTCTCTGGGCTTGGTCAAACCCTACGAAGCCTTTCGGGTCTGGCTCAACGAGATTTCCGTCGGGCTCATCAACGGGATAACGCTAGGGTGCCTCTTGGGCATTGCCGCCTGGTTCTGGAAAGAGAACTTTTATCTCAGTCTGGTGGTGGCGAGCGCCCTGGCGCTGAATTCGCTCATTGCCGTCTCCATCGGCGGGTGCGTGCCGCTGTTGCTCAAGCGGTTCGGCGTGGACCCGGCCGTCGCCTCCGGGCCCATCCTGACGACGGTCACGGACATGTGCGGGTTCTTCCTCGTGCTGAGCATCGCAACCCTGATGCTGCCGCAGCTTGTCGCGGGGTAGTGCCCGATCTAAGACTGCTTCTCCAGCGCGGGCATATCGCCCATATCACCGAGCCAGGTATGCGCAGAGCGGTGCCAAACCTGCTTTTGCGGTTTTAACTGATCCCGCTGATTGATGGTTCCCGTCCTGACGCCGTAAACCTTCGGCCCCTCGCCGGTGCTGGTCGCATAGAAGGGTGAACCGCAGTCCGGGCAAAATACTTGCGCCCGCTCGTTCCCACTTTCCGCGATTTTGACGTAGGTCTTGGGTTCGCCTTTGGTGAATTTGAAGTTTTCATCGCTCACCGGAACCACGGTTCGGAACGCCGTCCCCGACAGGACCTGACAATCGGTGCAGTGACAAATCACCACCTTCTCCGGATCGACTTCCGCCTCGTATGTAATGTTGCCGCAGTGGCAACCGCCGTCGACTTTCATGATCCTCTCCTCCTCTAGTTAGTTGTGGCCGGTTTGATCCCGCCGCCGGCCCGGTCACCGGAGGCAGCCCTGAAATTCTGTGCGCCCGCCCGATCCGGCCAGTCAGCCATCATCAGCCAAAGCCGCAACAGATGACGCTTCAACGCCGTGTCCGGATGATCCACATAATCAGTGCGCGCGTGCAGGATCGTCCGATTGTTCAGGAACTGAATATCGCCCTCCTGGAAGTGCATATCCAGATAAACCTCGGGCCGAGCGGCGACCTGGGCGACCATGTCCATCGCCGTTTGTTCTTCCGGCGTGATTTTAAAACCTTCTTCGTCAGCCTGACGAATGGTGATCGGCAGGTGATAGCACTCGACCCGCCGGTCGGCGTCGATATACATCGGGATCATCTCGTCCCGAGTCGTCTCGCCGAAGCCACGCCGGCTGTTGTGAAAGCCGCGATAGAGCGTCTCCAGAACCTCCGGGCGCTCTTCTCGGATAATATTATGGATGGCCATGGAACTGACGATCCGGCTGGCGCCCCCTTCCACGGCGGCCTTCAGGCATAAGAGCCCAACCACGTCCACCGGGTCCATGTGAAATTCCAACTCCCCGCCCCGCGTGTAATAGCGGTCCGTGCCGCCCCGGTCGATCACGTCGCCGAGCCGGTCGCCATCCGCGCTTTGGGAAACGCTGACGCCCAGATGCGCGCCAATGCCGCAGAACACCGTCTTGATCTGATCGGCCGGCAGGTCATGGATCGGCAACCCGCGCATCAGGACAAAGCTCCGGCCCCAGCTCACCTCTTCGCGCACCCCGGCTAGAGTCTTGGACAGTTTGGGCAGTGGAAAGTTCTCGGGCGTCAGTTCGTCGAGAGGAAAACCGGCTGCCGTCTCCGTTGCCGCCAGAAGTTCCTTCACTTCCGCCGGCGTCAGCTCGACAATCCAATCGTCCCGACGCGATTGATCCCGGCCTAGCCACACCCAGGGTGCTTCCACCGGCGCGATAGCCAGTCCATTTATAGGGGCAGCGTCATCCATGACGAACCCAATCCCGTTTCGTTAAAAAACCGGGATCGGTTATACCACACCGTAGGCCAGCATGGCGTCGGCGACTTTCACAAAGCCGGCGATGTTCGCCCCTTTGAGATAGTTGACGTAGCCGTCGCCTTCATCGCCGTATTGGACGCAACGCTCGTGGATGCCCTTCATGGTGTCGTGCAGCAATTTCTGCAGTTCCGCCTCGCTCCATGAAATACGCGCACTGTTCTGGCTCATTTCCAGACCGGAAACGGCGACGCCCCCGGCGTTGGCGGCCTTACTCGGCGCATAGCAAATCTTGGCTTCGAGGTATTTGTCGATGCCGTCCTGCACGGTCGGCATATTGGCGCCTTCGGACACACCGATGCAGCCGTTTTTGATCAGGGCCTCGGCTTCCTCGCCGGAGATTTCGTTCTGTGTGGCGCAGGGCACGGCCAGATCGACCGGCACCTTCCAGGGACGTTCGCCTTCGTGGAATTCGCAGCCGAACTCTTCGGCATATTCGGAAATGCGGCCGCGGCGGTTGGTCTTGAGATCAATCACCCATGCCAGCTTGTCCGCATCAATCCCATCCGGATCATGAATGAACCCCGACGAGTCAGAAAGGGTGACCGCCTTGCCGCCGAGATGATTAATCTTCTCAACCGCGTAAGTGGCCACGTTGCCGGAGCCGGAGACGGCAACCGTCTTGCCGTCGATGGAATCCTTTTTGACGTTCAGCATTTCCTC
>JAYQGD010000219.1:0-5265 GCA_038140415.1 Rhodospirillaceae bacterium | reverse complement strand
CCGGATCGCGGCTCATCATCCAGAGCGGCGGATGGGGTTTTTGAATCGGCATGACGGACAGCCGGGCGTTTTTGGTCTTGTGGCTTTCACTATCGAAGGAAAACGGCTGCTCGTCGCCGTACGCCGCTTTCAGATAATCCGGATACTCCATAGTCGGCGACTTACGGTCATTGTATTCGATGCCGAACGGTTCGAAGTATGACCCCATGATGCCGGGCACCATGCCGATTTCCATCCGGCCGTTGGTCATCTGATCGATGATGGCGATCTCTTCGGCCAGACGCAGACAGTTATAGAGCGGCACCACATAGCCCATCGGCCCTAAGCGAATGTTTTTGGTGCGCGCGCCGGCCCCGACGGTGTAGAGACTTGGCGCCGACATCCAGCTTTCGTGGGGCGTGAAGTGGTGCTCTACGCAGAACCCGTAATCAAAACCCAGCTCGTCGCAGAGCTCCAGCTCCCGCCAGAGCTGCTCATAGCGCTGGTTGGGCGACATGCCCGGCTTGGTCCAGACATGGGCGAAATGGGCGAACTTCATTTACTCTCTCCCCTAACCGGCGATGGGATTGGACAGCGTGCCGATGCCTTCGATGGTGATCTCGACTCGCTGACCCGGCTTCATAAAGACTTTCGGATCGCGGCCAAAGCCCACGCCGGAGGGCGAGCCGGTGGTCACTACATCCCCCGGCATCAGTCGGTACCACTGGGAGTAATAGGCAATCAACTGGGGGATGGAGAACACCAGCTCTGTCATGGTGTCCTGCATGACCTCCCCGTCCAAGGTCGTGGTCAGGTGCAGGTTCGACGGATCAGCAATTTCGTCCTTGGTCACCATAACCGGGCCTAAGGGCGTGAAGCTCGGATACTGTTTGCCGAGGATGTTCTTTTCCCAGGCATGGATCGGGCCCATCCGGCCCTCGGCGGTAAAGATCGGCGCCACCCAGTCCCGGGCCGAGACGTCATTGGCGATGGTGTAACCGGCCACATAGTCGAGGGCATCTTCTTCGGAGACCTTGTGGCATTCCTTGCCGATGACGAAGGTCAGCTCGCCTTCATAGTCGATCATGTCGCCATGACCCGGCGGCGGCAGGATCGGCTCCCCATGGCCGGTGAGAGACGTTGGGATTTTGACGAAGGCCGCCGGCTCCGTCGGGATCGGCGTGTTCATCTCTTCCAAATGCTTGGCGTAATTCATGCCGACCGAGAGAATAAAGCCCGGCCGGGTGATCGGCGGGCGATAGCGGATCGCATCGGCGGCCAGCAACGCCCCTTCGCCGCGCAGATCATCGGTTTTGCCCGATGCGGCGTCCAACAACCTGCGGACACCGTCCAACGCGCTGTCGCCGCCTACTATCAGCCCGAGGATCGTATCCGCCGGAAGGGTTTGTCCCAGAATGCCGGCGGCGGCCTCCAGGTCCAGAACGTCATCGCCCAGCATCGCGCCGGCGCGATCACCCTTATCAGAATTGATGGTCAGCAGTTTCATGGAATAGCCCCTCCCTTGTTCGTCGTGATGTTCGTAACATCAATCGTTAGGCCGAGCCTGACCTATTTTAATTGCATTTGCAACAAAATCGAATTACCGTCTCATTCATCAAACAGGGATAGAAACAGACTGCACATGCCGGAAGCCGATTTAAAGACGTTTAATCTTCGGGACTTCATGCCCTACATCATGGCGCGTGTGGGGTCGCTGATGGCGCAGTCATTCGCCCCCCATCTCGAGCGGGAAGATATTTCGCTGGCCATGTGGCGGGTGCTGATGGCGGTGCACTTTAACGGCCCGTTGAGTCTGGGTGAGATCGCAAGGTCTACCGGCGTCAATGTCTCCACCCTCTCCCGTCTCATTGGACGGATGGAAAAGCGCGCGCTCGTCTCCCGCGACCGGTCCCGGAAAGACTCCCGTGCGGTGCACATTACCCTGCTGCCTGCCGGTGAAGCGATGTTCCAAATCCTCTGGCCCGAAGCCGCACGGCTGGAAGACATGGTGACCGATAATTTTTCCAGCGAGGAGACCGCCAAACTCAAGGCTGCCCTGCAGGAAGTCGAAGATATTCTCGCCCGGTTGACCGAAGACCAACCGGATCAAAGCTAACCCGAAAGGCAAAGACCATGGACGTGGCTCTCGAGAACAACACCACTGATGAAATCCTCACCATGGAGGAGATCAAGTCCCGGGTCGCCGGCCTGGTGCCCGATATCGAAAAACTGGCCGCCCAGTGCGAAGCCGACCGCAAGGTGCCGGAGGAAAGCGTTGCCGCCTACAAAGAAACCGGCCTGCATCGCGCGATCCAGCCAAAACGCTATGGCGGTTATGAGTTTGGGTTCACGGCGCTTCCGGAAATGAGCTTCGAGATCGGCCAAGCCTGCACATCGACCGCCTGGGTATTCGGCCTCTACATGGTCCATAACTGGCTGGGCGCGCAGTTCCCCCAGGAATGCCAGAATGAACTTTGGGCCGACAATCCAGACGCGGTGATTTCCGGCTCCTATGCGCCCATCGGTAAGGCCGAGGCCGCCGACGGTGGGTTTCGGCTCAGTGGCCGCTTCCCCTTTTCCAGCGGTGTGCCCGGCGCGGACTGGAACTTGTGCGGCGCGATGCTGCCCATCGGGCCCGAAGGCAAGCCGGTTCCGTGTTTCACTCTGGTGCCCAAATCCGACTACACCATTGATTGGGACAGTTGGAAGACAGTGGGTCTCTCCGGCACCGGCAGCTATGACGTGTTGGTGGATGATGTCTTTGTCCCGGCGCATCGGGTACTGAGCTTTCCGGACTCGACCGGCGGCACCAGCCCCGGCGCAAAATCACTGGAAAACCCGATCTTCAATATGTCATTGCTGACCTGCATTGCCTTTACACTGGCGACGCCGCCGGTGGCCGCGGCTACCGGCGCGCTCAAGCGCTTTGTCGAGGAAAACCAGGTTCGCGACACCCACGGGGCCGTGGTGCTCGGCGGCTCCAAGATCGGCGAGTTCCAAACCGTTCAGAAACGGGTCGGCGAAGCGGCGTCCCGCATTGATGCAGCGATCACCATCATTCGGCGCGACATCGCCGAAGCCGAAGACGAGGCCCGGCAGATCGGCAAAACGTCTCTGGACCGGCGGCTGATCAACCGGCGCAGCCAAAGCTTCGCCACCCATATGGGCCAGGAAGCGATGAATCTGATCTTTGATGCGGTCGGCGGCAGAAGTTTGCAGATGGATCATCCGATCCAGCGGGCCTGGCGGGATACGGCGGCGGCGGCCCACCATATCAGCATGAACTACGACGCAGTGATGTCGCTATACGGACAGCATATGCTCGGCCAGCCGCTGGTCGGCCAGTACTAAAAGACAACTAGAAGACCCAGAGCTCGCCAAGGGCCGATGAAGATATTTGTGGAGGAAAACTCATGACGGCTGAACGCGACAACCGGTTCGGCCCGCTGAAGATGCGGGTGGATGACAAGGTCATGGTCAAGATGCGGGACGGGGTGGAAATCGCCTGCCGCATCTACCGGCCAGATGATGACGGCGACTACCCGGCGCTTTTCGCCGCCTCCCCCTATCAGTTCGAGACGGATGACCTACCCCACTCCACACTGTTTCTCTGGCGGGAAGTCGGGCCGGTCGAATGGTATGTCAGCCACGGCTATGCCTATGTACACGCGGACGTACGCGGCACCGGTAATTCCACCGGCAGCTACGCCTTCTTCGACAAGGATGAACAGCAGGACCTGTATGAGCTGATCGAGTGGATCGGCGGGCAGGACTGGTGCAACGGCAACGTCGGCGGCATCGGACAATCCTATTACGCCTGGTCCCAGTGGTTCATGGGCGTGGTCAATCCGCCTTCCCTGAAATGTCTGGCACCCTATGACGGGGCGATCGATCCCTACCGGGGCTGCACCTACCACGGCGGCATTTACTGCGACTTCATGGGCTGGTGGTACAACATGGTGCGGACCAACAACCTGCACCGCGCCGCCAACAGCGATCACGGCCAGGCCATGGAGAACGACGTCGCCTGGGAATTCATCACCCGCCAGACCTATGACGACTGGTGGAAGGAACGCAGTCCGTGGGAGCGGATCAAGGAAATCAAGGCCCCGGTTCTGTCCATCGGCCATCAGGGCAAAATGGCGCTGCATGAACGGGGCAACGTGCTCGCCTACGAGTATCTCGATTGTCCGAAGAAGCTGGTGCTCACCGGCGCGAAAGACGTGTTCGAAGCCCATGACATGTTCGACAAGATCGACTGGCACAGCGAATGGCTGAAACCGTTCTATGACCACTTCCTCAAGGGCGAGGACAACGGCTATTGGGACGACACGCCGGAAGTTCAGGTTTACATCCGCAGCGAAGATGTCTGGCGGGAAGAAGCCACCTGGCCCCTGCCCCAAGCCGAGATGAAATCCTGGTATCTGACGGGCGGGAATTCAGGCAGTGTTACGTCACTCAATGACGGCAAGCTCTCGACAGAGGCGCCGGCAGAAAACGGCACAACGGATTTCAGCTACCCTGATCCCCGCTGGAAGCTGGGTAATGTGACCTTTGGCTCCACGGGGCCTGATCCAGTTGCCCGGGTACTGACCTTCACCACCGATCCCTTGGAAGAAGACGTGGAGGTGGTCGGGCCGCTGGTGTTGGAGCTGCATGTATCTTCGACAGCCACGGATACGGACTTCTTCATCAAACTGTCGGATCAGATGCCCCAGTCGGAGGAAGATCGAGCAAAAGGCCTTCAACCGGCGTCTGTCTATGCCAGCCGGGGCTGGCTCCGCGCGGCGCATCGGGAAAAGGATGAGGCGCTATCGACCGGCTACCGGCCGTTCTACACCCATCAAAACCCGCAACCCATCGAGCCCGGCAAAGTCTACAAGTTCGAGATTGAGGTCTGGCCCATCGGCTACCGGTTCAAGGCCGGCCACCGGATCAGGCTGGAGATTTCCAACGCGGACTCGCCGCTGACGGATTCGATCTTCTCCCACCAGTATCTTTGGCACAAAGTCGGCACCGACACCTTCCGCCATGGGCCCGATCATCCGTCGCGGCTGTTGATGCCGGTGGTGGCGGTTAAGGACTAGGCCTCAACCGGCAAGGTAAAGACTTCGATCTCTTCGCCGACGCCGCGGAGTGCGTGATTGCCGAGTGATGTCCAGTCGCCTTTGAGGTGCTTGCGGACTTCAGCCGAGAGCACGAAATGCACGCCCAGGTTCTTGCACATGCCTTCGATGCGGGCGGCCTCGTTCGCCGCCGCGCCGATCACCGTAAACTCGATCCGAG
>JAYQGD010000218.1:0-5267 GCA_038140415.1 Rhodospirillaceae bacterium | reverse complement strand
TTCAGACTGATGGTGGAGTAAGCCGGTCTGGTAGGGTTTCACGGTCGTTCCTCAAACTGACAGTATTGCCTAAATAACCTCGCGATCCCGCAGGCCCTGGCGTTCCTCTTCGGACAAATCAAGAAGTTCTTCCAAGAGCTCATCTGTATGCTCGCCCATCATTGGCGGGTGGGAACGGTACGTCGGCGGGGTTTCCGACATATGGATCGGGTTGCCGATCAGATTGACCGGGTCCGGAGCCAGTGGATGGCCCATCTGGATTTTCATGCCGCGCGCCAGTAC
Source organism: Rhodospirillaceae bacterium (assembly GCA_038140415.1). GTDB lineage: Bacteria > Pseudomonadota > Alphaproteobacteria > Rhodospirillales > UBA2165 > JAYPHU01. The sequence goes on along the minus strand of JAYQGD010000218.1, from coordinate 4,985 downwards.
ATGCTCGTTGTCAAAGACCTGATCGATCGTATTGATCGGCCCACAGCTCACCTTGATTTTCTCCAAGCCTTCCAGCCAATGATCGGATGGTTTCTGCCGCATGATCTCGTTCAGGATTTCCGTCAGCTCGTCGCGATTGCGCACCCGGTTTTCGTTAGTCGAAAAGCGCTCATCCTCGGCTAGTTCCGGCGCGCCGATAAACTTGCTGAAGCGGACAAACTGGCTGTCATTGCCGACGGCGACAATGATATTACCGTCCGCGGTCGGAAACACCTGATACGGCACAATATTCGGATGCGCGTTGCCCAACAGGCCCGGCACTTCACCCGAGGTCAGGTAGTTGAGCCCCTGGATCGAGAGGGTCGCCACCTGCGTGTCCAACAGGGAGACATCCAGATGCTGGCCCTGGCCGGTGACTTCCTTATGGCGGAGCGCCGCATTGATGGCGATGGCGGCCCAAAGACCCGCTGTCAGATCGGCGATAGGCACCCCCACCCGGTGAGGTTCGCCGTCCTTAGGGCCGGTGATGCTCATCAGCCCGCCCATGCCTTGGGCCATAAAGTCATAGCCCGGTTGATCGGCCAGGGGGCCGGTCTGGCCGAACCCGGTGATGGAGCAATAGACCAGGCCGGGGAATTCGTCTTTGAGGTCGTCGTAGCTGAGGCCGTATTTGGCCAAGTTGCCGGTCTTGAAGTTCTCCACCAACACATCGCACTTGGCGATCATCTTGCGGGCGAGCTGTTGACCTTCCTCACTGGTGAGGTCCAGGGTCATGGAGCGCTTATTGCGGTTGGCGGCGAGGTAGTAGCCGGATTCAGATGTTTCCGCGCCGTCCTTATCGAGCACGAAGGGCGGGCCGAACTTTCTCGTGTCGTCGCCGACACCGGGACGTTCCACCTTGATCACATCGGCGCCCAGGTCTCCCAGTATCTGGACACAGCTGGGCCCCGCCAAAACGCGGGTCAGGTCAAAAATACGAATGCCGGCGAGCGGACCGCTCATCGTGCGCCTCCTCTGGTAAGTGATCTGCTTTTTTATTGAAGCTTGTCGAGCAAGGCAAACGTCCGCTGATGGGCCAATTCGGCCGCTTCGGCGCTATACCGGTCAGGCTGGGTGGAATTGGCGAAGGCGTGCCCGGCGTCATACTTGTAGATGGCGATGTTGAACTTGCCGATCAGCGCCGCGTGAATGCGATGGTCATTGTCCGGACCGACCAGATGGTCGTGCTCCCCCATATGCAGGATGGTTTGGCAGTCCACGTGCCTGCCTTCATCCAGGAAGTCATGCACCTGTGTGCCGTAATAGGCGATGGCTGCATCGGGTTCCAGGCGCGCCGCGGCCAGATAGTTGAGGGTGCCGCCCATGCAGAAACCGGTGACCGCCCACTTGCCGTTGCAGCCCGGCTGGTCTTTTAGAAAATTCGCCGTCGCTTCGATATCCAGCATGGCGGCCTGACGGTCCATCGTATCGCGGTAGTTTCGCGATCGCTCATATATTTCAGGCTCGTCCCGGTTGCCGACAAAGCCCGGATCGACGCGCCCATACATGTCGGGCGCACACACCCAATAGCCCTTGGCGGCGAAGTCCTCGGTGATGGATTTCACCCAATCAGTGATGCCGAAAATCTCGTGGAGCAGCACCAACGCCGGCTTGTCCGCCTGACCCTGACAGAAATAGCCCTGGAAGCTGTGCCCGTCGGAGGCTGTGATCTCTATGAATTCGCCACTCATGTGATGATGTTCCTAATAGATTCAAGTGCTTACTGAACTGTGCTCCGACTCATGACCCCGGCGCGCCGAAATGGCAATATCCGCTGCCATGAATCCTGTGGATAACTTTGTCGATAACTTCGCTCAAATTTACAGGGATTCACATGCCGTCACGATCGATGGAAGGCGAATAATTCTCTGCGCTCCAACAACCTGTTGAAAACAAATGAAAAATACTATTTTACGCTGGTTTGATCCGGAAACTCATTTCTTGAATGTCGAAATTTGTCGAAAATTTGCCATGTGCAAAAGTTCTAGCTCGCTCAGCAATATTTGGGCGATCTACTTGAGGTAGAACCGGCAAAATTTCATATAAAAATCAAAAACTACCTCGGAACTTTTGAGCGTATTTCGGAAAACAGATACAAAATTCCACTCTGCAAAACCCTTATTATTTTTAGACATCACAAGTTAACCGGCGAATATTCGACGAAATTCCAACAGCCTTATTTTTACTTGAACGTTCCTCAGTATTACTTTGGCGACGAAGGCCTAGCGCGGCAATAGGGTCGCGCCCATGAGGAATTCATCGACGGCGCGGGCGCATTGGCGGCCTTCCCGGATGGCCCAGACCACCAAGGATTGCCCGCGGCGCATGTCTCCCGCAGCAAAGACCTTGGGGACCGAGGTTTGATAGTCGTTGGTGTTTGCCTTCACGTTGCCGCGCTCGTCCAACTCGACGCCGCTGTCCTCGATCATGCCGGCATGCACCGGTGAGACGAAGCCCATGGCCAGGAGAACCAGGTCAGCCTTCAGTTCGCCTTGGGTGTCGTCTTTCTCGACCAGGTTCATCCGGCCGTCTTCAACTTTTTCCCAGGCAACCCGCTTCGTGGTCAAAGAGGTGATCGTCCCCTCATCGCCATTCGCCACGGTGGTGGTTATCGCCCAGTCCCGCTCGGCGCCTTCTTGGTGAGAAGAGGAGGTGCGGAGCTTCATCGGCCAGTTCGGCCAGGTGACCGCCGTGTCCACCTCTTCCGGCGGCTTGGGCATGATCTCCAACTGGGTAACACTCTTGGCGCCATGGCGGAAGGAGGTGCCGACACAGTCGGAACCCGTATCGCCGCCACCAATGACCACGACATGCTTGTCGGTCGCCCAGATTTCCTTGTTGGTGCCCAGCTCCTCGCCGGAAACGCGTCGGTTCTGCTGGGTCAGGAAGTCCATGGCGAAGTGAATGCCGTCCAGTTCGCGGCCCGGCACCGGCAGATCGCGGGGCTGTTCCGCGCCGCCCGCCATCACCACGGCGTCGTAGCCGTCCGTAAGCTCCTGGATGGTAATATCTACGCCCACGTTGGTATTGGTGCGGAGCGTCACGCCTTCGGATTCCATTTGTTCGGCCCGGCGGTCGATCAGATGCTTTTCCATCTTGAAATCAGGAATGCCGTAGCGGAGCAGCCCGCCGATCTTGGCGTTCTTCTCGAACAGATCGACATCGTGTCCGGCGCGGGCCAGTTGCTGGGCGCAGGCCATACCGGCCGGGCCGGAGCCCACCACGGCGACCTTCTTACCGGTCTTTGACGTTGGCGCCTTCGGCTCGACCCAGCCCTCTTCCCAAGCCCGGTCGATAATCGCGCATTCGATGGTTTTGATGGTGACCGGCGTATCCTCAATATTCAGCGTGCAGGATTCCTGGCACGGGGCGGGGCAGATGCGGCCGGTGAATTCGGGGAAATTGTTGGTCGAATGCAGAACTTCGATCGCTTTCCGGAAGTCGCCCTTGTAAACCAGATCGTTCCAGTCCGGGATGATGTTATTCACCGGGCAGCCCTGATGGCAGAACGGGATGCCGCAATCCATGCAGCGTGCGCCTTGCTCCTTCAGTTCCTCGGGGCTGAGATCAACCACGAACTCATCGTAGTTCTTAATCCGCTCGGAAACCGGCAGATACGCCCGATCGACCTGTTCAAACTCAAGAAAACCTGTCGGCTTACCCATCGTCTATTCCCCCACGGCAACGCCGACACGGTTGCCTTGCTTGTCTTTGTTTTCGTTACGCGCCTGCCGCTCCAACAACGCCCGGCGGTAATCAACCGGCATCACCTTGACGAACTTGGGCAGATACGTGTCCCAGTTGTCCAGGATATGCCGGGCGCGATCACTGTCGGTAAAGTGCATGTGGTTTTCAATTAGCTTGCGCAGGCGCAGAGAGTCGTACCCGGTCATGTCGCTCATGATGTCGACCCGGCCATGGGTCTCCAGATCGCCGCGTTGATGGCTGTCTTCCATGGCCCGGTCTTCGTCGGGAATGGGCTCCAGCTCCACCATCGCCATGTTGCAGCGGACGTCGAAGTCATCGGATTCATCCAGCACATAGGCGATACCGCCGCTCATACCGGCCGCGAAGTTCCGTCCCGTCGGGCCCAGCACCACGATTACGCCGCCGGTCATATACTCGCAGCAGTGATCGCCGACACCTTCGACGACAGCGGTCGCACCGGAATTCCGGACAGCGAACCGTTCGCCGGCGACGCCCCGGAAATAACATTCGCCGTCAATCGCGCCATAAAGCGCCACGTTGCCGATCACGATGTTCTCCTCGGCCGTGAACTTGGAGACTTTCGGCGGGTAGACGACGAGCCGGCCGCCGGCCAGGCCCTTGCCCACATAGTCGTTGGTGTCGCCCTCAAGCTCGATGGTGATGCCCTTGGACAGGAAGGCGCCGAAGCTTTGTCCGCCGGATCCCTTGCCTTTGATATAGATCGTATCTTCGGGCAGGCCGGCATGGCCATAGCGTTCCGCGACCTCGCCGGACAGCATGGCGCCGAAGGTCCGGTTGGTGTTGAGAATTTTCGTCTCAATCTGTACCGGGGAGCCGTTTTCCAGCGCCGGGGCGGCTTCCTTGATCATCTTCTGATCCAGAGCGCGTTCAAGTCCGTGATCCTGCTTCTCGCTGTTATAGACCGCGACGTCCGGCCCCATTTCCGGCTTGTAGAGCAGGCGGGTCAGGTCGAGGCCCTTGGCCTTCCAGTGGTTGATCGCCTTGGTCATGTCCAGAACCTGGGTCTGGCCGATCATCTCGTTGATGGTGCGGAAGCCCAGCTTGGCCATGATCCCGCGCATTTCCTCGGCGACGAAGAACATATAGTTGACCACATGTTCCGGCTGGCCGCGGAAACGTTTGCGCAGTTCAGGGTCCTGCGTCGCAATACCGACCGGGCAGGTGTTCAGGTGGCATTTGCGCATCATGATGCAGCCGGACGCGATCAGCGACGCCGT
>JAYQGD010000217.1:0-5267 GCA_038140415.1 Rhodospirillaceae bacterium | reverse complement strand
TTAGAGCCGGACGCTGTCTTTCAATTGGAAGACATCGGCGGAGCTGAAATCCAGTCCACCCAGGATGAACGCCGCGACGATCGAGATAGCTGCGCTCGCGACCAGGCTATAGACGAATGCTTTCACGTGTCTGCTCCTTATCTCCAAATATGTCCGCGTAATGCGTCTTCGGGTTGGCGATTCGGCTCGTTGTCATAAGCGCCGGGGAGGCTGCGCCCACTGGCCCCGTGACGAAACTGTGGCACCCGTTTTCCGGTTTCCGCATCAATCACCAGTGTGTTGATCTGAAAGGCGGTATTGTAGTCGCCGCCATTGTACATAACTTTGACAATGAACACATCGCGGCCATTATCCTTGCCGGGGTCGATCTTCAAGACCCGGGCATCGTACTCAGTCTCGATAGCGGATTTGACCTGTGCAGCGCTCATCTCCGCCCAGGCGGCAGACGTCATGCCCAGCGTCAGAGCCAACACCGCTGTAACGGCGAGGTTTTTGACCACTTTATTCATGAGCCGCTTGTCCCGCAGGGGTATGACCACCGCCACCACCCGATAACGGTTCCGGCGCGGGTTCGCCCTTTTCCTCGGCGACCCAGGCGGCGTGGTGTTCGCGCGCCCAGTTCTCATCCACCTCGCCGGACCACATGGCGTCAATGGCGCCTTCCATACCCAGGGTGCCGATGTAGATGTGAGCGATGATCAGTGCGATGATGACCAGAGCGACAATCGCGTGCCAGGTCTGCAGCAGCTGCATTTCCTGGATCGGCTCGAAGGTCGTGGGCAGATTGAAGCCGAAATTGTTCAAGAGCGCGAACGTCGGTGCAAAAGGTTCAAACGTGAAAGGGAACATCAACGCGATACCGCTGTAGGAGATCGAGGCGCCGGACAGAATAACCGCCCAAAACACGACCTTTTGGCCGGTGTTGAATTTGCGGGCCGGCGGATGAACCTTGTCGGAGAACATGCCGCCACCGGCCTTGATCCAACCCCAGTCATAGCGATCCCAAAGATTGTGACGGATCCAAAGCACCACCATGAGAACCAGGCCCAACATAAACGCGAAGGCCATGAAGTTATGCAGCCATTTGCCGGCGACAGTCAGCACCGCGAAGGCATCCTTGCCGATAATCGGCATAACCAGCGCCCGGCCATACATAAGATTTAAGCCGGTCAGGCCTAAAACTACGAACGGCACGGCGGTCAGCCAGTGGGTGAATCGCTCCAGCGTATTAAACCGGGTGAGCGTCCGGCCCGAGCGGCCGGCGGACATCTTGATTCGGCCCCGCAATAGGTAAAAGAGGATCAATACCGCGACCACCGCACCGATAATGTATCCGCCGAAACGGAACATATCGCCGGACCGGAAGGCTCGCCAGCTCTGTCCCTGTGACTGAACCAAAAGACCCGCTTGCTTATTGGGAATGGACACCGTGCCTTTGGCGCCGTTACGGATCATCCCCCAAACCGTCGGGGCGCTGGGCTGCGGTAGGACGGTGGTCGGAACGACCGATGGTTCACCCCATTTTTGGACTTGTGGCGGTCGGACACTCGATCCGGGGGACGAGGGCATCGAGTTTGTAGAGCGTTGCGGCGGCAAGGAAATGACTTGATCCTCGGCCTTTATTTGTTGCGCCTCAGCGGAACCGATGTAGGCGAGGTCGCCCATATGGCCGCTCAACACAAGTACAAATAGGCCAAAGCCGACCAATGTGAGAAAGCGCTTTAAAATTGACGGTTGTCTCATCGCGATTGCCTTTTCAGACGTTGCGGACTTCTCGATGTCCTGTTTAACCGGGCCTCATCCCGGTGAATTTGAAAGAATACCCGCAACATCCGTCGGGGATGTTGCGGGCTCTTCTTGACAGTTGGTCCGGGAGGTCAAAATTCCGAAGCCCCCAAACCTGGTGTGAAGCGAGTCGGTATTACCGGGCGCCCACACCTTTTTTCTGATACGCCGTACCCCAACCCCAAGCACCAGAGCCGAAGCCACGGGCCACAACGCGCTCACGGTAGATGTCCGACACCTTGTCGCCGTCACCAGCGAGCAGGGCTTTAGTGGCGCACATCTCTGCGCAGAGAGGTAATTTACCCTCAGCCATCCGATTCCGGCCATACTTCTGGAATTCGGCATTCGAGTTATTTTCCTCGGGTCCGCCGGCGCAGAAGGTACATTTGTCCATCTTGCCGCGGCTGCCGAAATTGCCCGCCTGCGGGTATTGCGGCGCGCCGAAGGGGCACGCGTAGAGGCAATAACCGCAACCGATGCATAGGTCCTTGGAGTGGAGAACGATGCCCTCGCCGGTCTGCAGGAAGCAATCCACCGGACACACCGCCATACATGGTGCATCCGAGCAGTGCATGCAGGCCACCGAGATGGACCGTTCACCGGGGGTGCCGTCATTCAACGTGACAACACGGCGCCGGTTAACGCCCCACGGCACTTCGTGCTCGTTCTTACAGGCTGTGACACAGGCGTTGCATTCGATGCAGCGTTCGGCGTCGCTCAAAAACCTCATTCTAGCCATTGTCTATCTCCTTACGCTGCTTCGATCCGACACAGGGTCACTTTCGATTCCTGCATCTGAGTGACCGAGTCATACCCATAGGTCATCGCCGTGTTAGCGGCTTCACCGAGGACATAGGGGTCCGAACCGGAAGGATACTTGTCCCGGAGGTCCTTGCCTTGGAAATGACCCGCGAAGTGGAACGGCATGAAGGCGACGCCCGGTGCAACGCGTTCGGTCAACATGGCTTTCACCTTGACCTTGGCGCCTTCCGCACCGTGCACCCAGACGGCTTGCCCGTCACGGACGCCTAAGTTATTGGCGTCCTTGGGATTAACCTCCACGAACATTTCCTGCTGCAACTCGGCCAGCCACGGATTGGACCGGCTTTCGTCGCCGCCGCCTTCATATTCGACCAAGCGGCCGGAAGTGAGGATCGTCGGGTACTCCTTCGAGAAATCCTTCTTCTGGATGCTTTCATACATGGTCGGAAGACGATAGGCCTTGGTATCCTTGTAGGTCGGATAATCGGCCACCAGATCGCGCCGCGAGGTATACAAGGGTTCGCGGTGGATCGGCACCGGATCTGGGAAGGTCCAGACCACGGTCCGCGCCTTGGCGTTACCGAACGGCGCGGCGCCGTGCTTGATCGCCACCCGCTGGATGCCGCCCGAGAGGTCGACTTTCCAGTTGGTTTTGTCACCGGCAACCTTTTCGATCGCGGCCCGTTCATCGGCGGTCAGATCGCCATCCCAACCCAGTTTCTTGAGCATACCCATGGTAAATTCGGGATGACCGTCCTTGATCTCCGAACCCGCGGGGTAGGACCCTTCGGCCAACAGGTTTTGACCATTGCGTTGGACGCCGAAGCGCGCCCGGAAGTTCAATCCGCCTTCGCCCACGGGGCGGGACGTATCGTACAGGATCGGGGTGCCCGGATGCTTCATTTCCGGGGTGCCCCAGCACGGCCACGGCAGTCCATAGAACTCGCCGCTGTTCGGGCCGCCCTTGGCTTCCAGGGTCTTCTTGTCGAACATATGCTGGTTGGCCATGTGAGCCCGCAGACGCTCCGGCGACTGGCCGGTGTATCCGATCGTCCACATACCCTTGTTGAATTCGCGGGTAATGTCTTCGATGAACGGCTCATCTCCGTTCACCTTGATGTTCTTGAACATTTCTTTGTCCATACCGAACTTCTTGGCGAACAGGTACATGATGTTGTGATCGGGCTTGGATTCAAACAGAGGCTCAACCACTTTTTCACGCCACTGGATGGAACGGTTGGACGCGGTCACCGATCCGTAGGTTTCGAACTGCGTCGCCGCCGGCAGGAGATAGACACCATCCTTCCGGTCATGCATGACAGCCGTCGCCGTCGGGTACGGGTCGATCACGACCAGGGTATCCAGCATTTCCATGGCTTTCTTCATTTCGACGCCACGAGTTTGCGAGTTCGGCGCGTGACCCCAGAAAACCATACCCCGGATATTGTTGGGCTGATCCATGTTGGCCTTGTCTTCAAGGACGCCATCGATCCAGCGCGACACCGGGATACCTGCCGACGTCATGAGCTTCTCGGTCGCGAACCGGCCCTTGATGTAGTTGTAATCCACATCCCAGACGCGGGCCCAGTGTTTCCACGAGCCGGCGGCCAAGCCGTAATAGCCGGGCAGAGAGTGAGACAACACGCACATGTCGGTCGCGCCCTGCACGTTGTCGTGGCCGCGGAAGATGTTGGTGCCGCCACCGGCGGTGCCCATGTTTCCGAGAGCCAACTGCAGGATGCAGTAGGCGCGCGTGTTGTTGTTACCGTTGGTATGCTGCGTGCCGCCCATACACCAGACCAGGGTACCGGGACGGTTGTTGGCGAGCGTACGCGCGACCCGCTTCAGCTGAGCGCCGGGGACGCCGGTGACTCGTTCTGTTTCTTCCGGGTTCCACTTTTTCACTTCCTCACGGATTTGATCCATGCCCCACACCCGCTGGCGGATGAACTCTTTGTCTTCCCAGCCGTTCTCTAGGATGTGCCAGAGAATGCCCCAGACCAGCGGCACATCGGTTCCGGGACGGAACTGCACGAACTCGTCGGCATGGGCCGCGGTGCGGGTAAAGCGAGGATCACAAATTATCAACGGCGCATTGTTCTGCTCTTTCGCCTTGAGGACGTGAAGCAGGGACACCGGATGCGCTTCGGCGGGGTTGCCGCCGATGAACAGCATGGAACGGCTGTTTTGGATGTCGTTCATGCTGTTGGTCATGGCGCCGTAGCCCCATGTGTTGGCCACACCGGCCACCGTCGTCGAGTGACAGATACGCGCCTGGTGGTCACCGTTGTTGGTGCCCCAGAAAGCGTAGAACTTACGGAACAGATAGGCCTGCTCGTTGTTATACTTGGCCGATCCAAGCCAGTAGACCGAGTCCGGTCCGGATTCCTGGCGGATCTTCATTAGGCGATCACCGATCTCGTTGATCGCGTCGTTCCACTTCATCCGCTGCCATTTGCCGCCGACCAGCTTCATCGGATATTTCAGTCGGCGTTCGCCATGGGCGTGCTCACGGACCGCCGCACCCTTGGCGCAATGCGCTCCGGAGTTGATCGGGCTGTCGAAGCCGGGCTCCTGCCCAACCCAGACACCGTTTTTCACTTCAGCGATAACCGTGCAGCCGACCGCACAGTGGGTGCAGACGCTTTTAACTTGTTTTACCGCACCGGCGGCCCCTTGGGCCTTCGCCGATTCAACGCGTCCCAGGGACAGCGCGGACG
>JAYQGD010000216.1:0-5306 GCA_038140415.1 Rhodospirillaceae bacterium | reverse complement strand
GCCAGGGACCAGCCGATCCAAATAGCGGCCAGCAGCAACAACAGAGCCACCATCCCGAAAATGAGAAGAAACTTGAACTGCAGACTTTCCCGGTTCTTTTCCAATTGGGCATATTGCGCGGTCGCGCCACGGGTGGTGGATAGATGCTCCAGCACCTGTTGTTTCACATAGCGTCCGACCAAAAGATACGCGTCTTCAAACGCTTCCAGACGGACACCCGCCACAACGCGGTCATCCCGGCCGCCGCGGAAGATAACCACCTCGCCGGAGCGGCTGCTGGTCAGGGCGCCGATGAGCCCTTGCGAAACCACATTGAACTCAAGAGAAAACCCAAAGCCCGTTCGCAGCAGCGTATTGCCGTTCTTATCGACCACGACGGCTTCCGATAATTCCCGGACGATGGATTGGGTTTGTAGAATTTCGCCCAAAATTCGCGGATTACCGGCGTAACGAGAGGCTGCACGATTGATGTCGTTGGCCATAGCCAGCGCCGACCCACCAATATTCTCCTGGTGTTCCAAAAGATAGGCCTCAGCGACTTGCTTGGATTCATTGACGGCTGTGCGCACCCGTTCGCTAAACCAGGTCTCGATCCCGAAATTCAAAAAGATGCCGGCGAAGGCTGCCACTAGGAGCGACGGAATAACGGCGACCAGACTAAAAGAGGCCACCAGCCTAACATGGAGCTTTGAGCCGGCCGAGCCCTTCCGGCGGTCAATAAAGCTGCGTACAATGCGCCGGGCGAGAACGGCAATCAGGCCCAACGCCAGGACAAGGTCCAAGTTTACCAGCCAGATCGCCGTGGTGATTTCGCCGTGAAGCGGGCCGTAGCCGGTCAGCACCATCATGGTCGCGGTGCCCGACGCGATTAGGGCAATGCCAAGAAGGATCGCAGCAAGCCGGGCGGCGCTAAATCTCCGCACCTTCACTTCGGCGGCCGCTACGCTGTCTGGGGCGATATTTTGATCCATCATTGAGATCCGGTCAGACGCACCGGTTCGGTTCCTTGTTCAGCGTATTGAATACGTCGATTCTGCCGTCGCTGTCCAATCCAACTAATCTTTGGGACTGCGCGTGACAGGGATATTCAGTTCTCGAATTTTCTTCCGCAACGTGTTGCGGTTGAGCCCCAGCAAATTCGCTGCCTTGAGCTGATTTCCGCGAGTGGCCGCGAGAGACAAGGCGATCAAAGGCCGCTCCATCTCCTTCAACACCCGGTCGTACAGACCCGTTGGCGGTAGTGATCCGCCATGCGCCGCGAAGTAATCGCGCAAGTGAATTTCTATCGCATCCGAGATACCGTTACCGGATTTTTGTCCGGGCTCTTCCGGCGCATTTCCGGCCAGTTCCGCTTCCACCACCTCAATACCGATGGTTTCCTGGGAATAGAGCGCGGCGAACCGCCGGACCAGGTTTTCCAACTCCCGCACATTCCCCGGCCAGTTGTGGCTTCGCAGGCGATCCATGGCGGTGCCGTCGATGACTTTCCATGGCAGGCCTTCGTTGGCGGCTTCTGATAGAAAATGACCAACCAGTTCAGGGATATCTTCCCGGCGCTCACGCAGCGGCGGCATGCGGATCGGCACAACGTTAAGCCGGTAGTACAGGTCTTCCCGGAACATGCCTTGGCGGATGAGCTGGGTGAGATCCCGGTGGGTTGCCGCGATGATCCGGACATCGGTGCGAATCGGGGTTCGGCCGCCGACAGATGTATACTCGCCTTCCTGCAGCACACGGAGCAATCTGGTCTGCGCTTCCGGCGGCATATCGCCGATTTCATCCAGGAATAAGGTGCCTCCCTCGGCCTGTTCAAAGCGACCGGCGGACTTAGCGGTTGCGCCGGTGAATGATCCCTTTTCGTGGCCGAACAGTTCGCTTTCAATCAGCTCCCGCGGGATGGCCGCCATATTGATGGCGACGAACGGATAGTTCTTTCTTTTGCCGTAATCATGCAGGGCCCGCGCCGCCAGTTCCTTGCCGGTGCCGGACTCGCCGTTGATCAGCACGGTCAGGTCCGTATTCATCAGTCGCGCCAGGGTCCTGTAGACTTCCTGCATGGCGCCGGACCGGCCGATCAGCGGAAGTTGACCGTCATTTTCTTCGCCTTGCTCGTGGGGGTGGCTGACGGCGGTTTCCAGCGCGCGCTTTACGACGCTGGTCAGCTCATTCAGGTCAAACGGTTTGGGCAGGTACTCAAAGGCACCGCGCTGGGTCGCGTTGACCGCGGTCATCAGCGTGTTCTGCGCGCTCATGACGATGACCTGGAGTTCGGGCCGAAGCTTTTTGATCCGCGGGAGGAGGTCGAGTCCGTTCTCGTCGGGCATCACCACGTCGGTGATGACCACATCCCCTTCCCCGTCACTGATCCATTTCCAAAGCGTGGCGGCATTGCCGGTCGTACGCACGTCATAGCCGGCGCGGCCCAGCGCTTGATTTAAGACCGTACGGATCGCCGCATCATCGTCTGCGACAAGGATCGTCGATGCGGTCATGATTTCTTCTCACTTTCCGGCGCCGCCATCGGCAGCATGACCCGGAACACGGTTTTGCCGGGATGGGAGTCGAATTCGATCACGCCGCCGTGGTCGTCCACCATCTTGGCGACCAGCGCCAGACCAAGCCCGGAGCCTTTCGGCTTGGAGGTGACAAAAGCGTCAAACAAATGATCCTGCAGATTTTGGGGAATACCTTCGCCGTTGTCCTGGATGGAGATCACCAGGGGCAGGTGAACCATGGAATTACTGCCGGCGACCGCGAAGCGGACGCTATGCTGATAGGCGGTGGAGAGAACCACTTCGCCGCCCTTGGCTGGCGCGGCTTCTGCGGCGTTCTTTAACAGATTGAGGAATATCTGCACCAGTTGATCATGGTTACCGTCCACCGGCGGCAGCGACGGATCGTAGTGCTCGACGATCTTCAGGTTTCTGGCGAAACCGGTTTGGGAGATGTTCTTCACCCGCTCCAGCACCTGGTGGATATTGACCGGCGCGCGCTCCAGCGGGCGCTGATCGGAGAAGACCTCAATCCTATCGACGAGGGCGCAAATACGGTCGGTCTCGTCGCAAATAAGTTGGGTCAGGGTTTGATCGCCCCCCCCCGACATTTGCTCCAGCAACTGCGCCGCTCCGCGAATGCCGGAGAGCGGATTTTTGACTTCGTGGGCCAGCATTGCCGCCATGGCTGTCACGGACCGGGCTGCATTTCGATGGGTCATCTGCCGGTCGATTTTATCGGCGATGGACCGGGTGAAAATATTGATCACGGCGACACCGGGCCGATCCGATATCACTGAGACTTGGATATTGATCAATTGCCGGCGCACACGGGCCGTCTCCAACGTCAAGCCGTATTCGGAGACGCTGATCCCCTGCCCCTGCACCTGGCGGACCAAAGCGTGGATGGGCGTGTCCTTGGGCAGAATATACTCGAGGCTCTGTCCAACGATCTGGGTCGCGCTTTCGCCGAACAATTGTTCGGCCGCGCTGTTGACGTAGAGAACCAGATGCTCCGGCGAGACGGCTATAATCGGCGAGTCCAACGCGTTCAGCAAAGTGTCCGCGTCCAGGGCCCGTCCGACATCTTCCGAAAGTGCGAGCGCCGCGCTGTCGCTCATGCAGCCAGCCTCTCGGCCAGCGGCTGATAAAACCCGGCGATCAAGTCCCTTGCCTGATCGGCGTCATCAATTTGATTGATCGCGCCCCGGAACTCCGCCGAGTTGGGCAGGCCCTTGGTGTACCAGCCGATATGCTTACGGGCGATCCGGACCCCCCGGAACGTGTCGTGGTGTTCGAGGATCTGCTCATAATGCTCCCGGACGATGGCGTATTGCTCGGAGATTGTCGGATCGGGCAGCCGCTCGCCGGTCGCCAGATAATGGCGCACCTGGTTCAGAAACCAGGGCCGGCCATAGCTGCCGCGGCCGATCATGACACCGTCGGCGCCCGATTGTTCCAGCAGGGTCTTGGCGTCGTCCACCGTATTAACGTCGCCGTTGCCGATCACCGGGATGTTCACCGCCTCTTTCACCTTACGGATAAAGGCCCAGTCGGCGTGGCCCTTATAGAACTGACAGCGGGTGCGGCCATGGACGGTGATCATCTTGATCCCGGCATCCTCGGCGATCTTGGCGAGCTTCGGCGCGTTACGGGAGTCGTCATCCCAACCGGTCCGCATCTTCAGGGTCACCGGCAAATCAACGGCGTTAACGGTCGCCTCGATCAATTTGCCGGCCAGTTCCTCGTCGCGCATCAGTGACGACCCCGCGTGCCCCTTGGTTACTTTCTTCACCGGGCAGCCCATATTGATGTCGATAATCGCCGCGCCCCGATCCGCGTTCAGCTTAGCCGCTTCCGCCATCATTTCAGGCTCGCAGCCCGCCAGCTGCACGGACATGGGAAATTCCTCGGCGCAGTTGGTGGCCATCTTCATGGTCTTGCGGTTGGCGTGGATCATCGCCTGGCTGGCGATCATCTCGGAAATGACCAATCCTGCGCCGTGGCGCTTGGCCATGCGGCGGTACGGCATGTCCGTCACCCCGGACATGGGGGCCAGCAGGACATTGTTCTTCAGTTGGACGGGGCCGATCTGAATGGTCATAACAAACACATTTTTTAAAGGTGCGTACTTATTAGGCAAAAATGCCGTTAATTCAAGAAATTAACGCGTTTCTATCCAAGGATGATGTCGGTGACGAATTTGACGCCGGGATAGCCCAACGTCAGCAGGAGATAGGCCAAAAGTACCAATCGAGTGGCGGATTTGCCCCGGATTCCGGAGCGGTAATGCAACATCAACAGTACGATCACAACCACAAATACGGCAATGGTGAACAGCGTTTTGTGGTCAAAGACGATCATCTCGCCGGTGGTGAAGAACTGTGTGGCGATCCCTGTAATAAAGCCAAGCGCCAGGATTACGGCGCTGGTGACCAACAGTCGCACAAGCAATCGTTCGCTGCCGGTGACCGAGGGCAAAATTTGGCTCAGCCGGGTCCGTTGCTTGGTTTTCAGGGCTTTATCCTGAATTGCGGCCGCCAGGGCGGCGACGGCGGCCAAGGTAATCAGCCCATAGGTGGCGACGGAAACCGCGATGTGGCTGCCGATCCAGGCCAGCGGCGCACCAGTCGGCAGCGGACGTTCAGGTGATTGCCCCCAAAGGGTCGCCAAAACGCCCAAAATCAGCAGATACGGAAAAAGCAGCGGCATAATCCGCCAGCCGTCGACGCTTGTTCCCGCCAGTGCACCGAACAGCAAGAGGCAGGATAAAATGGTCAGCCACAGGGCTGTCGAAATCCCGGTGTGCCAGCC
>JAYQGD010000215.1:0-5319 GCA_038140415.1 Rhodospirillaceae bacterium | reverse complement strand
CACTGACCTTCATATCGCGCCGCACCCGACGGTTCAGGGTCAGTTCCAGTTCTTTCTCGATGACCAGCGGTACCTTGGGCTGAGTGCCCAACCAAACCTCGGCCTCGGTCACCTGTTCGCCGGCGGAAAACAGCTTGTAGTTCCCGAAGGTGCGGAACGCCCAGTCGATCAGGCGCTCTGACTCGGTCGAGCGCGCCTTTTTGCTGGGCAGGCCGTTGATCACCAGAATGATGCGGCGGCCCTTGCGCTCGGCGCTCGCCGTAAGCCCGTAGCCGGCGGATTCGGTGTGCCCGGTTTTCAGCCCGTCGGCGCCGATATTCCGGTAAATCGCCGGGTTCCGGTTGGACTGTTTAATCCCGTTGTAGGTAAAGGTTTTTTCGCCGTAATACTTATAAAACTCGGGAAAATTCCGGATCGTCGCGACCGCCAGCTTGGCCAGATCCCGCGCCGTAGTCCGATGTTCCGGATCAGGCCAGCCGCTGGCGTTGCGGAACGTCGAATTGGTCATCCCAAGTCGCTTCGCCAGCTCGTTCAATTCATCGGCGAAGGCGCTTTCGCTGCCGGCGATCCCTTCCGCAACGACGATGGTTGCGTCATTCCCCGACTGCACGATGATGCCCCGGATTAAATCCTCGATCTTCACCCGGGAATTAACCGACACGAACATCTTGGAGCCTTGTTTTCGCCAGGCTTTTTCACTGACCCGGAACGTGTCTTCCATCGACAGCCGCTTGTCCTTCAGCAGCTCAAACAGGCGATAGATGGTCATGATTTTGCTCATGGACGACGGCGGCATGAGCTCGTCCGCGTTCTTCTCGAACAAGACGGCGTTGGTTTTGGCGTCGATGATGATGACCTGCTTGCCCAGGGTTTCCAGGGCAAAGGCGCCCGGTGCGGCCAGAAGCGCAAAGAGAGCTACCGAGAGAATAACGCCCAATTTTTTGATCACGAAAAGCCTCTTCAATTTTGATTTGGGCCGTTTTCAACCGCGACGCCAGCCACGGGTTTACGGTGAATCGCTGTTGATGGCAACGGCCAAGGCGCGGATTTTCACGAGAATTCTGTTCACATTACGACGAGAGAAAGATTATTCGTCGACCACGATCCGGGCATCCGGGAATCCGGCGCCGATAATCTGCTCCAGAACCTGATCGGCCCGCTTTAACCGGGAAATCGCAACCGTACGGACTCGGAAGAACTCTCTCCCATCGACGATCTTGGAGCTCACAATGATCTCGCCGACATCCGCCAGCCGAGCCGCCGTCTGATGGGCGTTCTGAAACTCGATAAAAGCGCCCACCTGTACATACATTTTGGTCTTTACCGGCTGGCCCCGGATAATCTGGCCGTCCGGCTTGATATCGCCGACCGGTTCCCGCTCGACCGTATCGGCGCGGGGAATCAAGGCCTCCTGGGTATCGACCGGGGTCTCCGTGGCGCTGGCGCCCGGCGGCGGGGCCAGACTTTCAGACGCCACCACGGATTTCGGCAGTTTGGTGTCTTTCTTGATCGGCGACGTCATCTCCGCCACGGTTTTGCCCTGGCGCGCCTGGTTCGCCATGATCCTGCTTTCCGCCGGCAGAATGCGCACTCGCACCCTGGCCGTGCCGCGCCGGTGAAAACCCAGTAACTGCGACGCGCGACGGGACACATCAATGATTCGCCCATGGGCGAACGGCCCCCGGTCATTCACTGTCAGCCGAATGGAGCGGCCGTTCTGCAGGTTGGTGACCTCGACTAAACTCGGCATGGGTAAGGTGCGATGGGCCGCCGTCAGCGCATTCTGATCATAGGTTTCACCGTTCGCGGTTTTCTTGCCGTGGAAGCCGGGACCATACCAGGACGCGATCCCCGTCTCGTCGTAGCCGTAGTCCACCTGCGGGTAATACCAAACGCCGGAAATCTGATAAGGCTTACCGACCTTGTACTTGCCCTGCGATTCACTGTCACCCGACTCGCGGGACAGCTTCTTCGCCGTGTGGAACAGCAATTGGGTTTCCGCGCAGGCGCTGATGGAAAAGGCCGCCAGGACAAGTATTAATAATCTAATTTTATTTATATTAATCAATACTATAACGTCCTTATTTCATGCGCCATCACAATCTATTTAGTTACCTATTCTTTCCGCCAATGTGCCGACCGCAACCGCAAAGAACGTCGACCGGTTCCACTTCAGAATCACCCGATAATTGTTGTAGACCAGGAAAACCGGTCCCCGCGTGGCCTGCACCAGCGACGCCGTCAGTTCCCGTGTCGGCAGCGCCGTACCGTCAACTTTCCGGACACCCAGCGCCTGCCACTCGCTCATCCTCTTGCGGACCTTCAGCCCGATCAGCTTTTCGTCGAACCCGGACGGCAAGGTGATCCGCCGGCCCCAAGTCTGGTCATCCTTCCAGCCGGACTTGGAGAGATAATTGGCGGCGGACGCGAAGGCATCTTTCTCGTTGCGCCAGATATCGCGCTTGCCGTCACCGTCGTAATCCACGGCGAAGTTCTCGAAGCTCGAGGGCATGAACTGGAAATTTCCCATGGCCCCCGCCCAAGACCCCTTCATCCGTTCCGGCGTGATGTGCCCCTGATCGAGGATGCGGATGGCCCGGATGAGCTCGCCCCGGAAAAACGTGCTGCGCCGGCCGTCATAGGCAAGCGTTGCCAGGGCCGCGACGACGGAAAACCCGCCGTCCAACCGTCCGAAGTCGGTCTCAATTCCCCAAAAGGCGATGATAAAGCGCGGCTGTACCCCGTACTTTTTGCCGATCTCCGTAAGAATTTCTCTATTTTCCGCAAGTTTTTTTCGCCCCGTCAGCACCCGGCGTTTGGGCACGACGCGCGAAAGATACTGATCAAAGGTCAGCGTGAATTCCGGCTGGCTGCGGTCCAGTTCGATCACACGCTTGATGGGAGCCACGTTTGCGAACGCCTTATCGAAGGTTTCGCCGCGAATCCCTTTGCTAACCACTTCGGCTCTGAGTGTTTGTTTCCAGGTGGCGAAATCCACCTGCTGGGCCGCAGCAAACCCTGGTACGGCCGCCATAACGGCGGCGAACACGCCTGCAATTCGGAGGTGCCTGAACATATATCTCCCCTAACTTCCCTTCTTTCCGGCATCCGGCGCCGGATAAAACTGATTTGTACGGTCAGTAAGCCAATAAAAGGTTAACCCCAGCCATTCATGCAGCGCACTGGAAAACGTATTTAGGCCCGAGCGAAGATCAAACGTCGGCGAGAACGGGATAGATTGCTTCATCCCATAGTCTACCGGGTACGGGATCACCGGCCAGTTGGCCCGGCGGAACACGCCGATGGTGCGCGGCATGTGGAACGCAGATGTGATCACGATCCAAATGTCATCTGGTTTGGGCTGCACCAACTTTTTCGTAAACGCCGCATTCTCGGCTGTATTCCGTGAGTCCCGTTCATAAACGATCCGGGTCGGATCGATGCCCAGTTTTTCAATGATGGGCGCGACATAGTCCGCCTCTTTAACGCTCTGATCCGTCAGCACGCCCGAGCCGCCGGTGAAGACAAGCTTTGCCGACGGAAATTTCTGCGCCAGTTCCACAAACGCCAGCAGCCTTTCGATGGCGCCGTTGATCGCGACCGTACCCCGGTCCTTGGAGACGAATTGATCGACGACGCCTCCAAGTACGATGACGCCGTCGACTCGATCCGGCAGGCTTGCCGGTGGCGGAAACCGATCCTCCAACGCCAGATGCATGTGCGCGCCCACAGGCACCATGGCCAAAAACAATGCATAAAGCAGCGTCATCGTCATCCACCACCGGGCCAGCCGCCGCCACGGCAACCACACCAGGATCACGCCTATGATGAGCGCGATCAGCAGGATATTTGCCGGCTCGACCAAAAACCAAAGAATCTTCGATAACGAAAAGAACATCCCGTCCGTGATACCCGCCATGGCTTTTGGCCGCAAGATATCCCCAAACCGCGCAGAAGCCGGTTGATTGAGGCCGGTCCATCGGGCACAAATCATCCGTAATTAACGAATCTCACCAGGGGCGTCTCATGGCCAAAAAGAAACTGGAAGAGCTGCGGAGCCAGCGCTGGCACGGCCGGGACGACATGCGGGGCGTCACTCACCGCGGACGGCCCCGGCAAATGGGCTACGGCCCCGATGACATCGTCGGCAAGCCCAGTATCGGCATCATCAATACCTGGAGCGACATGAACACCTGTCACTCCCACTTCAAACAACGCGCGGAAGAAGTCAAACGCGGCGTCTATCAGGCGGGTGGATTTCCCGTCGAGCTGCCGGCAATGTCCTTAGGCGAAATCCTGGTGAAGCCGTCCACCATGCTGTACCGCAACTTCCTGGCCATGGAAGCCGAGGAACTGATGCGCTGCCACCCGATCGACGGTGTGGTGCTGATGGGCGGCTGCGACAAGACGACCCCTGCCCTGCTGATGGCGGCGCTCTCCATGAACATCCCGGCGATTTATCTTCCGGCCGGGCCGTCATTGCGCGGCTATTACGCCGGCGAGACTCTCGGTAGCGGTACGGACATCCTCCGCTACTGGGCGGACCGCCGCGCCGGGCTGATTGATCAGGACACGTTCGAGAATGTGGTCGGCGGGCTGTCCCGCTCCGCCGGGACCTGCATGGTGATGGGCACGGCGGCGACCATGATGTCCATCGCCGAGACCTTAGGGATGACATTGCCGGGCGCGTCATCCATTCCCGCCGTAGATTCCAACCACGCCGTGATGGCGGCGGCGTGCGGCCGGCGTATCGTCGACATGGTCTGGGAAGACCTGAAACCCCGGGACATCATGACCGAAGCCGCCTTCGACAATGCGACCATCATCGACATGGCCATGGGCGGTTCCACTAACGCGATAATCCACCTGATCGCGGTGGCGGGCCGGGCCGGCATCAAACTGACGCTGGAACGATTTGACGAGATTTCCCAGAAAACGCCGGTGCTGGCTAATATCAATCCTTCCGGCAAGTATCTGATGGAAGATTTCTATTACGCCGGCGGCTTGCGGGCCTTGATGGCGCGGCTGACGGACTATCTCGATCTCAGCCAAAAGAACGTCCTGGGCACGACCCTAGGCGACGCCATCGACGGCGCGGAAGTCTATGACGAGGATGTCATCCTCTCGCCCGAGAAACCCTTGTATCACCAGGGAGGCACGGCGATCCTGCGCGGCAATTTGGCCCCCGACGGCTGTGTCATCAAGCAGACCGCCGCCGATCCTAAGTTTCATCAGCACAAAGGAAAAGCCGTGGTGTTCAAGGACTATGCGGATTTGAGCCTGCGCATTGATGATCCCGATCTGGATGTGGATGAGAAT
>JAYQGD010000214.1:0-5330 GCA_038140415.1 Rhodospirillaceae bacterium | reverse complement strand
CCGGCCGAAATTGTCCAGTTGGGACCGGCAGAGATGGGTGTTCAGCTCAATGTCTTTTTCACCGAACAGGTTGGCCAGCGATTTCTTGTCGCAGGGGATGGTCCCTTCGCAATCGCAAATGAGGATATTCTTACCGTTAATTTTCATGTCCCTGTGATCCGCTAATTTTCGCCGGCGGGTGTTCCGCCACGCTTTGGTCCGGCTATTTCGCGCCGGTTACCGTCTCCGCCTCTCCTTGAATGTCCCAGGTTTTATTCCTGTGTTGATTGCTATAGCATTTCATAGAAAGCCGTATAGTTACAACACATTGTATTAAGACTGACGTGAAGAGGCGGAGGCCGCCCGGCAGTCGAAAGGCGGGGCCCAGGGAAACGGAATTGGCCAACACAGAGTCGATGAATGTAGGTATAGTGCTGGAAAGGCGGGACTCCGATCATCCTTGGGAGACCCACGTCTGGCATGCGGTCGCCGTTTTGGCCGGCGCCGACCAGACAGTGCCCTGGACCGAAATTGATCAGGGCGAGGGCTGGGTGCGTTATCACGGCGGGAGCCTGCCGATTGAATTGTTCCGCAACGAAACGGAGGGCTACAAGTACAATCTCTCTATGGAACACCCGAGTGTGTTCGTGGTGCTGCGCGAGGCTGAGCTGGAAGAAGAGCATGATGTCTTTCCGTTTATGGTGACCGTTAGCCCCTACGAGGCCCAGGACTATATGGATGCTGATGTCGATCAGGTTTACGCGGTGGCGATGCCGGATGTGGTAGCGGCCTGGGTAGCCGAGTTCGTCGAAACCCACCACGTTGATGAACCGTTTAAGAAGCGAAAGCGGAAGGCGTTTGATCCGCGCAAGGAAGGGTTCGATAAGCCGCCGCCCCGGGTGATGAATAAGTGGAGCCGGCCGGGACATGACTGACCAGCCCGACAAGGACGATAAGCCTTTTCTCTCCCGCTGGTCGGAGCGCAAAACCGCGGAGCGGGAGCGGGATGCCGCCGTTCCGGAAGAACTGCCCGACGCGGACGAGTCACAGGGTGAGTTGGCCGATGTCGAAGGCGAGTGCGAGGAGATCACGGCCGAAGACCTGCCGGACATTGAAACCCTGGACAAGGACTCCGATTTTACGCCGTTTCTGAAAGACGGGGTGCCCGAAGAACTGAAACGATTGGCGCTGCGAAAACTGTGGATGAGCGATCCGGCCTTCTCCGTCCTCGACGGGTTGAACGACTACGATGATGACTACAGTATGATCGGCACCGTGGTGCAGGAAATCACGTCTCGCTACCGGCCCGGCAAGGGCATGCTGGACGACGAGGACATTAAAAAGAACGAGGAAGAGCACGCAAAGATCCGCGAGGTGGATCGGCCGCCGCTTGAGGAAAGCGAAGCTGAAGACCCGGATCAGCCCGAAAATACGGAGGAGGCCGCCGACACCGATCAGGATACCGGTGATCAGAACCCGGAAGATCTGGCGGCGGCGGCGGAAGCGGGGGAGTCAGAGGAAGAGGAGGAAACCACGGCGGCGCTGGATACGCCGGCGGAGAGCCCTCGTCCTTTGCCGCGTAAAACGCCTATTCAATCGTGATTTTCGGACTGGCCCGGGGAACAGACATGCTTTCCACCAGATTGGCGGCGATCTCCATGTAGGCTTTTGCGTGAGCGCTGCTGGACTTACTGACCACGATCGGCCGGCCGCCGTCCGAGGTTTCCCGAATATCCAGATCCAGGGGAATGTCCCCCAGGAACGGCGCCGCGTATTTTTCCGCCGTCAGGCGTGCACCGCCGGTGGAGAATATGTCGTGGCGTTCGCCGCAGCCGGGACACAGGAAGTAGCTCATGTTCTCGATTATGCCGAGGATCGGCACATTCACCTTGTGAAACATGTTGATCCCCTTGCGGGCATCCAACAGTGCAATGTCCTGCGGCGTCGAGACAATCACGGCCCCGGCGAGTTTTGTCTTTTGCGCGAGGGTCAATTGCACGTCCCCGGTGCCGGGCGGCATATCGACAACCAGAATATCGAGCGGCGCCCAGATCACATCATTGAGCATCTGCTCCAACGCGCCCATGACCATAGCGCCGCGCCAGATGATCGGGTCGTCTTCCTGAACCAGGAATCCCATGGACATGCATTTGACGCCATAGCTCTCGGCTGGTTCCAGCTTATTGCCGGGTAATTGGCGGGGATTGGCGTCAACGCCCATCATGCGCGGGATCGACGGACCGTAGATATCCGCGTCCAGAATGCCAACCGACTTTCCCAGCCGCGCCAGCGCCATGGCGAGGTTGACCGCCGTGGTGGATTTGCCGACACCGCCCTTGCCCGAGGCCACGGCAATGATGGACGCGACACCTTCGGCGCCCAGCTTTTCCGGCGGCGGCGGGGCGGCCTCGGCGGGCATTTCCGCGGTCAGCACGGCGGTTGCTTTTTCGACGCCCGGCAGGGCGGCGATCGCAGCTTCGCACGCCTGGCGGACATCTTCCATGGCGGCGGCTTGGTCGGCGGTGGTGGAAATCATGACCATGACCGCGCCGCCGTTAATTGTTAGCCCGGCCAGCAGTCCGCCACTCTCGAGGTCGCCGCCTCCCGGCACCGGGATGCGGCTGAGATGTTCTCTGACGGTTTTCTCATCAATGACGGCCATCGGCGTCTTCCCTTTTGCCTCGCGCCCTTGTCTAGCCCCGTCCGGATGATCTCGGCAAGCAGGAAACGCATCACGGTTGCGTTTGATTGCGGCTTGGCTCACTATTCCGCACTGGCTCCCGGTCGAGGTCTGTCGAAAATGGGTATCCGTTGGCTTGCTACTTTGTTGTGCTTGTTGCCGCTGATCATGGCGGTTCCGGGCCACGCCGCCTTTAAGGGGCATGTCAGCATCGTCAACTCGGTGGTGTTCTCGAAAGACGGCAAATGGGCATTGTCGGGAAGCTGGGACTGGACCATGCGGCTATGGGACCTGGCCACGCAGAAGTCCATCCGCCGGTTCAAGGAGCACGAGCTCAGCGTCAATCATGTCGCGTTTTCCCCGGACGGGTCACTGGCGCTGACCGCCAGCGCCGATACCAGCCTTAAGCTTTGGCGAATTTCCGATGGCAAGGTTCTGCGCACCTTCAAAGGCCATACCGGCATTGTCACCGGCGCCGATTTCACGCCCGACGGAAAGTTCATTCTCTCCGCCAGTACGGATAAGACTCTCATTCTGTGGGACACGGAATCCGGCAAGATCGTCCGGTACTATAATGGTCACCACGGGCCGGTGCTGTCCGTCGTCATGATGCGGGACGGTCAACGCGCGTATAGCTCCAGCTACGACGGCACGGTGAAGCGCTGGAACCTCAAAACCGGCAAAGCGGAAAAGACATTGACCGGACATAGGTTCAACGTGAACCAAGTGGCGCTCTCCACGGACGAGAAAATCCTGGTCTCGGGCGGTGTCGATGAGACGGTGAAGGTCTGGGACGCCGCGACCGGCAAAGTCATCAAAAGCCTGATCGGCCACAAAGGCTTCATCGGCTCCGTTGCCCTTTCACCCGACGGTGCGCAAAT
The DNA here is from genome assembly GCA_038140415.1 of Rhodospirillaceae bacterium. Lineage (GTDB taxonomy): Bacteria > Pseudomonadota > Alphaproteobacteria > Rhodospirillales > UBA2165 > JAYPHU01. Next base: position 1,790 of record JAYQGD010000214.1, on the reverse strand, counting down.
CCTCTCCGCCGGCAGTGATAAGATTGTCCGGCTCTGGGACGTTGCCACAGGCAAACTGCTTCACAACATGACCGGCCATGAGAAGCCGGTTTGGAGCGTTGCCTTTTCGCCCGACGGCAAGACGGGCCTGTCAGGCGGCGGCGACGAAGTGCTGCGGCTTTGGGATCTGGCGACCGGTCGCGAAATTTCAAAATAGCCGGCTAGGGCGCGACAATTTTTCTCATATAGACAATAAGCGCGTGGCGGTCTTCGGGCCGGGATAATCCATCGAAGGGCATGCGGTTATTGGGGATCATCTCATGAGGGGCCTTGAGATAGGTATCCAACGTTTGATCGGTCCAGAGGAAAGTCGCGTTCTTCCAGGCCGGGGAAAACTCGAAATCAGCAATCGCACCCGCCTTGCGTCCGAACATGCCGTAGAGGTTAGGACCGATTCGATGGGGCTGTTCTTTCTTGTAAGTGTGGCAATGGATGCATTTTTTAAATAATTTTTTGCCGCGCTCGAACTCAGGTTCAGCGGCGCGGGCCGGGTTCTGCATAATCGCGGCCAGGATCACACCCAACGCGATAAAAAGTGTAAGCCCAAATAAATTCAACGTTTTCAAGCGCATAGTCGGCGTTCCATATCTCTGCTTCTGTATTGACTTACCGGAGCATAACACTTTAATTCACACGGCCTGCCGGAAAACACGCAAAATTTACCTAATCCTAAGGTTTCCAAGCTGTTCAGACTCGTTGACTCGTATATTAGGAAGACCTAAACTGTCTCCTAATATACAGTGCGATTAATATACAGGGCGTTCCAGATTTTGTAAAAAAGGCATTCGTTAAGCACACAAACTAACCAGGGTTAATTGGGGGACGTTGGATTGGCTAACAGGGCTATCCCGTCTGATATTGTTTCTGAAGAAGAGCTGTATCGTGCACAGCTCTACCGTCTGTTGGCGCGCCTGCTGGGTGCACCGGCCGATGAGGAGCTGTTGACTGTTCTCCGGGACTTGAACGGTGATGACTCGCCGATGGGCACGGCTCTGGCAAATCTGGCCGAGGTGGCTCGCGCCGTGACCGTGGAAGAAGCCGGCGAGGAATATCACGATCTTTTCATCGGCGTGACCCAGGGCGAACTCCTTCCCTTTGCCTCTCATTATCTGACCGGTTTCCTGAACGAGAAACCCTTGGCGGAATTGCGGGACGGCATGGCCGCGTTGGGGATTGCCCGCGCGACGGCTGCGTCAGAACCGGAAGACCATATCGCCTCGCTGTGCGAGATCATGCATGGGCTGATCCTGGGCGAGTATGGCGACCACGTGACCCTGGCCCGCCAAAACGAGTTTTTTGATCAGCACATCGCCTCCTGGGCGACGCATTTCTTTGAAGATTTGGAAGGGGCGAAGTCGGCCCGTTTGTTCATGCCGGTCGGGTTGATCGGCAAACTATTCTTGGGAATTGAAACGGAAGCATTTAAAATTGCGGCCTGAAGGGCCGGTCCCGAAACTAAGGCCGGCTTTCCATATTGGGACGCCGGAAAAACCGAAGGAGAAGTAGGATGGCAAATAAGAAAGAAACGTCCAATTCACGCCGAGATTTCTTGAAAGCGGCGGGTCTGGGCGTCGGCGCGGCCGCCGTTGCGACCAGCGTTCTGAAGGCCGGGGAGGCGGAGGCCAAGCCCGTCAAGGCAGGACAGGACGAACCGCTCTATCAGGAGACGGAACACGTCAACAAGTATTACGACCTGGCCCGAATTTAAGCCGGGTTTGAACCGAATTCAGTAACCGAACGCTCACCAATAC
>JAYQGD010000213.1:0-5336 GCA_038140415.1 Rhodospirillaceae bacterium | reverse complement strand
GGCTTGGAGCCGGAACTGATCCACGAGGTGCTGACCCAAAGCGCCGGCAACTCGAAGATGCTGGAAGTCCGGGGCGCCATGATGGCCAAGTCCGACTACCGGGAAGGCGGCGGCACCATGTTCCAGGTTTATGAGAAGGACTCGGGCATCATTACCGAGTTCGCCGCCGAGGTGCATGCGCCGATTGATCTCTATGTCTCGTCCCGCCAGAAGTTCAATACCGCGCTGGCCCAGGGGCTGGGGCACCTGGATACGGGCGCCGTTTGTAGAGCGATTGAGACCTCGGTCGGGATCAACCGGAAGCTGGTGGAGTAATTTCATCCCCCCATCCGGCCCACCTTCCCCCGCTCTTCACTGCGTCATCCCCGAGTTGGCGTTAGCCAAGTCTCGGGGAACCATGGATGGCTGGGTTTTGACCCCCGAGACTTGGCCCCAATTAGCATTGGGTCCAACTCGGGGGCGACGCATTAAGCTATATCAATCCACCACCCAATAAAGCTGCGGGGTGCGTTGGACCTTGTCGCCGAGCTCGGCCAATAAATCCCAATAGGCTTTGAAGTGGGCTGTCTCACGATGGGACGCCAGCGCCGCCTCGTCGTCATAGACCTCATAGAACATGAACGTATGGTCGTCGTCGCCGGAAACGATGACATCGAACTGATGGCAGCCCGCTTCCTCGACGGAGCGGCGTGCGTTTTCCATCATCGGGCCCTTGAGCTGATCCAGATATCCGTCGGCGACGGTGACGTGAACCACGTTGACCAGTTTTGCCATGACATCCTCCCCCTTTCGAAACGGTGATCGGCAAGTGTTTTAAGAACCGCCGGAACGGTAGTCAAAACCGTAATTTCCCGATATGAAACGGGAAAAGGAGGAGCAGATGTCTCAGGTCAAAATCTCACTGGGCGGGTATCAGCCGCCGGACTGCGTTCATAATCGGGCGGCGGAAATTCTGGGGAAAGAATTGACGGACCGGCTCGGCGACAATGTCGCGTACGAGCTGGATGGCAATATGACCGCCAGCACCGGCATCAAGGCCATGGACCTGTTGGAGCTGGTGGAAAGCGGCAAGCTGACCATGTGTTATTTCTCCGGCAGCTATCTGGCCGACCGGGTGCCCGAAATCGGCATCTTCGATATGCCCTTCGTGGTGCAGAGCCGCGAACAAGCCTATGCCGCGCTCGACGGGGAGATGGGCGCGCTGTTGAAGGAACAGTTCCTGGCCAAGACCGGCTTTCGCATTCTCGCGTTCTGGGATAACGGGTTCCGGCATTTCTCCAACGCCGTCAGATCAATCCGCGCGCCGGAAGACTGCGACGGCATGAAAATGCGGTCCATGAACAGCGCGCTGCATCAGCAGTTTTTCCGGCTCCTCGGCTTCGAGCCGACCTTTGTCGATGTCCGGGACCTGGTGAACGCTGTCCATACAAGGGAGATCGACGCTCAGGAAAATCCGCTGACCAACACCTACCGGTTCGGCATGCACGAGACCCACAAGCACATCACGCTGTCCGGTCATTTCTTCGGTGTGTCGCTGTTGCTGGTGAACAACGAGATGTATGAGTCCTGGTCCGACGAGGTCAGAACGGCGCTGGATGAAGCGGTTGCTGTTGCGACGAAGGCCCAGCGGGGATTCGCCGCCGCCGAAGATGTGGAAATGATGGCCGCCCTGGCGGAGACGGAGACCGAGGTTGTTGATCTTTCACCCGAGGAGCGGGCCAAGTTCAAGGCGGCGGTGGAACCGCTTTTGGCGGAACAGCGCGCGGCCTTAGGCGAGAAGATTTTCGCTTTGGTCGAATAAGCGTCACCAAAAGTTCATTTGATTCCGGGGAATCCCCAGCTTCTCAGCCGGCCCGGACGCGGGTACACTTTTCCAAATCTTACCGTATGGGTTTGAACAGGGAGGGTGTGATGTCAAACCGGCGTACGCGTAGTGGGCTTATTCTGATCTCTGCTGTCGTTCTGGCGCTGTCCGGGCTTCCTGCCAAGGCGCAATCTCAGTTGGACGGCTCTCTGTTTGTGCCGCCCCCCCGTCAGGCCACCGACCTGATCGAAGTGCTCGGTAAGGTGACACCGGAAGATCAGGAGAAACTCGACAAACTCAAAGCCATCGCGGACGCCGAGCCGCCGGCGGACGCCGATGCGGTGAAGCTGACCCAGTTTTTCTCAGCCCGCGGCCATGCGGCCAGCCTATTGGGCCGAAACAAGCAGACCGTCTCCTACTACGCCATGGCGGCAAAGCATGCTGACGCGGCGGAAGGCCTCGACATGGGGCTGGATGAAGTCACCTGGTACCGTTGGGATCACGGGCTGGCCTATCTCGCCGGTGGTGACATCAAAAAGGCCATTGCCATCTTCGAGGATGCGATCGGCAAGGTTCCGTTCAACACCCAGATCTATTCCTTCGCCGACGGCTGGCTGCAGGGCAACAGCATCGCCTGGTACGGCATGCTGGCCCAGGCCTACAGCATGCTTGGCGACAAAGGCAAAACCGACGAAGCGATGGAGCGCGCCCAGGACATCGAAAGCCAGTCCGCAAGCTGGCCGATCAATCAAGAATATCACGACATGTTCGACAATTTCGTTTCGTCGTCTCTGGCGGCCGTGGCCGAGGTGAATGGCGACTATGCCGAAGCGGAAAAGCAGTTGCGGGCGTCTCTGAAGTCCATGGAATCTTACAAGGATTGGCAGCTTTGGGCGCAGATCACCACGCAGTTGCTCGCGAAGAACTATGAATTTCAGCATGTGCGCCTGTCCCTCAATCTGGCGCGTCAGGGCCGGCTGGCCGAGGCAGAGGCCATCGCCCGGACGGCGTTTCAACTGGCGCTGAAAAGCCACGGACGGCTGACTGTTCATACCCTGACGATACTGCAGAACATTTCCGCCATCATGCTGGCCCAGGGCCGGTTCGAGGACGCCACCGGTTTGGTCAAAAGCGTGCTGGCCAACCTGGAAAAAATGGGCGTGGCGGAGAATTCCCTGGTTGTCATCCAGTCGAAGCTGGCGCTCGCCGATGCATTGGTGCTGACGGGCAAAAGCCAGGAAGCGCTGGATACTTATTCGAAAGTGGCCGCATCGTTGGCGGACAACCCGGAAGTTCTGGCGCGTCTGGTGTCCGGAAAGCCCGGTTACGGTTTGGCGCTCGCCCGGGCCAATCAACGGGATGCGGCCAAAAAGGTTTTCGAGACGGCGTTCAAACAGCGGGAGGAACTATTCGGTAAAGATCATCATTCCACCTTGCTGATGGCGGCCCTGGTGGCGTCCGGAGACGGTGGGGGTGCTGCTGAGGGGGCGGTTGCGCCATTGCTGGAGAAATCCCAAACCCTGACCAAAGCCATGTCCAACGCCGGCGATGCGGCGGAAATTCGCCTGTCCATCGAGCAGGTGACCAATGCACTTACCTCGCCGGATCAAATCTTCCCCTTGGTGGAAATCATTCGCGCTAGCACGGTGCAACAGGCGCTTGCGGCCTCCGGGGCGCGGGCGGCGGCGGGTGATGAGAAACTCACCGAGCTGATCCGCAAGGAACAGGACTTGGAAAAGCGCGTGGGCGCCGTGTTTAGCCTCATCGCCACCCTGCTGACGGCCCAGGCGGACGCCCAGGACACAGGCCGGATCAACGGGCTTAAGGAACAGGCGGCGGCCTTGCAGAAGGAGCGCGCCGATCTGGCCGGCGAGGTGTTCGACCAATTCCCCCAATACGCCAATCTGTCTAATCCAAGACCCAGCAGTATCGCCGATGCGCAGAAAGTCATGGCCGACGGCGAGGCTTTGGTCTCGATTTATGCAACCTCGGAAGGGGTGCACGTCATTGCCGTGCCGAAATCGGGAGGGGCGAAGTATCACAAGGCCGCCGTGCCGATGGCCAAGCTGCAAAGCGATGTCGCCAAGCTGCGGCGCGCGTTGGACCCGGCGGCGGAAAGCCTGAGCGACATTCCGGCCTTCGACGTGGCCCTGGCCCATGATCTCTATTCGAAGCTGCTGGCCCCCGTGGCGGATGTCTGGAAACCGGCGAAGAACATCCTTGTGGTGACCAATCAGCCGCTGTCCCAACTGCCCTTCGGCGTCCTTGTGGCCGGGCAAGCCGCCGCCGTGCAGGATGGGGCGGCGCCCTTTGACGGCTATAAGAAAGTGCCCTGGCTGACCCGTACTCATGCGGTCACCGCGCTCCCGTCGGTGGCGGCCCTGGTGTCGCTGCGGGCGACCAAGAAAGGCAGCGCGGACCGTGCGGCCTTTGCCGGTTTCGGCGATCCGTTGTTCAGTGCGGAACAGGGTGACGCCAAAACGGCGGACGCCGGCGCCGTGGTCAGCGTGCGCGGCCGGCCCATCAAGCTGCGCTCCGCCGCCCAGTTCCGCGGCACGCCAAATGCGGAGTTAGGGCTTCTTCCCCGGTTGCCGGACACTGGCGATGAGATCAAATCCATCGCCAATGTGGTGAAGGCGGACGCGGACCGGGACGTTTATCTGACGGAACGGGCCACCGAGGAAAATGTACGTAAGGCGGAACTGGATGCTTACAAGGTCGTCGCCTTCGCCACTCACGGTCTGGTGCCGGGTGATCTCAACGGGCTCCATCAGCCGGCCTTGGCGCTGACCTCGCCGGCCATTGATAAGACCGAGGGCGATGGTTTGCTGACCATGGGCGAGGTGCTGGGTCTTCGCCTCAACGCCGATTGGGTTGTTTTGTCGGCGTGTAACACGGGCTCCGGCGACGGCGCCGGGGCGGAAGCGTTTTCCGGTCTCGGCCGGGCGTTCTTCTATGCGGGGACCCGGGCGGTGCTGCTGTCCTACTGGCCGGTGGAAACAACCAGCGCGCGGCTGCTGACCACGGACCTGTTCCGGCGTCAGGCTGCGGATGCGAACCTGGGCCGGGCGGCGGCATTGCAGCAGTCCATGGCGGCGCTGATCGACAGCGAAGGGTTCAAGGATCCCGGCAGCGGGCAGGTGTTGTTTTCCTACGCGCATCCGATCTTCTGGGCGCCGTTCACCATCGTCGGAGACGGCGGGGCTTAAGCAGAGTCAGACCGCGCGGAGCACGTTGACCCGGTTGGGCCGCTGGAAGTGATAGCCGTCGGCCTGTTTGTTACCGAACCGCGCGAACCGCTCGCGCAGTTCCGTGTCATGCTGATCAAACAAGGCGGTGCGTTTCGGGTTCACCGAGGTTGAGTTCTCCCGGTAGTCTTCATAGGCCGGATAGACCCGGACGGTGGCGTATTCGGTTTCCTCCACCTCTTCAAAGCCGTTCCCGGCGGCGGCCTTCAGGGCCTCATAGGCTTTGGCTCGCACTTCGGTCTCGTCGTTGAAAATTTTATTCACCTCGAACATGGGGCCGGCGG
>JAYQGD010000212.1:0-5337 GCA_038140415.1 Rhodospirillaceae bacterium | reverse complement strand
CCGGCTCAACTCTTCTTTAGAAAAACTCTAGCCTCGGTTTCCGGGAGGCGCAACAGCTAGCTCACTCGGAAGCCAATTATTTTGCGCTATTTTGCACGGACCACCTTGGAGCGTTTGACCGGCGCCGGGGCGGACGGCTGGGCCGCCGCAGGGGCTGCGCCAGAACCGGCGGTCAGCTTCATTCCCTCGACCTGCTGCAGCAGGATCTTCAGGCTGCGATCGATTTCGCGATCCTTGCCGCCGCGGCGGTCGAGACGCTGACGCAGGTCGTCGACTTGGTTGGAGAGCTGATCGAACTCATATTTGAGGTCGGAATAACGCGAATCAGCGTCCGCGACCTCGACCAGAAGTTCCGTGACCCGTTCCTCGGTTTGGCGCCGGGTCATGCTCCATGATCTTTTTCGAATGATCGGACACGTAGCCGAGGACACCCAGAAAAAGAAACAAGTTTATAAAAGCGAATATAAATGCTGCATCGTCCATTTTGTGTACTCCCGTCTCAAGCATCGGAGGGCCTTTGCCCCGTTTGAGTTAACCGTTGATCGCCTACTTAGGTATCTGACGCCGACCACTGTGGTTTCTCTTTATTTGACGGAGAGTAGATCGTTTTCAATAAAAAATATGTGATCCGGATCACATAACGAAATAAAAATGAAACATGCCGTTTATATACTGTTATTTATTATGACATTTATTTGAATGATTATTTAGTAAAATTTATTTCTAATTTTATCTATTTGCCGGCGCGCGCCCTGGACACCAGGGAAACCAAGGCTTTGCGGCAAGCGTTGGCGTCGGTCACCGGCTCGTCGAAGACCAGTCTATGGACGTTGTCGCCGCATCTGAGGTCCATGCCTTCGGGGTCGACCGACACCATTTCCCAGTGTTTGCCGCGTTTCCCCAATAATTTTGTGCCGTAGAGCATCAACGCTTCGGCGTGGTCCGCGTTCATATGGCCGATAATTCCCTCTTCCGCGGCGGCCAGATCGGTCCAGGCGGTTTTCGGCAGCGTCGTCTTGGCTTTGTTGATCCAGAGCGCGCGGGCGAAGCCGCCGACGAAATGGTATTTCTCGACCGTCATCTTATAGAACCGGAAGTCGCCGAAGCCGGCATAGAGGGCGGCGCGGGGATGCTTAGCCAGAAACCGTCGCTGCAGGTCCTTGGCCTTGGTCGGCTTGATCCGGCCCATGACGCCGACGCGCGGCCCCTGCTGCGGGTTCTTGTAGCCGGCGGTGGCGTCATAAAAGAGCGTCGCCCGGGAATCGGCCAGCAAGTTCTGGGTGTGATGGGACAGCGTCGACAGCATCAGGATCGGGCTGCCGTCCATGGCCGTCGCCACGGTGACCATGGACGCGGCGGGCCAGCCGGCGACCGGTTTCTCGTCCGGATTGCCGATGGTCGCCAAGGTCGCCTTGATCGCGCCCCGCACAATCTGGCGCGCCTCGACCGCCGCAGGTTTCCGCCGTTCCGCCATAATTCCCCCTTGCCTTTCCGCTAACAGATTGAAATTTTTACACGTTTTCGTGCCACAATTGGGTTATACTTTTGACATATTTTGGGCGCGAAGTGAATTTAGTCCATGGACTGAACGTATACATCAATATTGTGTCCAAAGAGTGGGGGTCCCCATGACAATTTCTTCAAACCAATCCATCGCCCTTGTCGATGACGACCGGAATATCCTGACGTCCGTCTCGATGGCCCTGGAATCGGAAGGCTTTGCCGTCGATACCTATGTGGACGGCAGCGATGCGCTTCGCGGCCTGTCGCAAAAGCCGGTCGATCTGGCCGTGCTCGATATCAAGATGCCGCGCATGGACGGGATGGAGTTGCTTTCCAAGCTCCGGGAGAAAAGCCGGATGCCGGTGATTTTCCTGACGTCGAAGGATGACGAGGTCGATGAGGTGCTGGGCCTACGCATGGGCGCGGACGACTACATCAAGAAACCTTTCTCCCAGCGCCTGCTGATCGAGCGCATCCGGGCCCTGCTCCGCCGCCGCGACCTCGATTCGGAGGTTGGTCCCAACGGCGACAATGAAGAAGTCTTCACCCGAGGCGAGCTGCTGATGGATCCGTCCCGCCATCAATGTTCGTGGAAAGGTGAAAGCGTCAACCTGACGGTGACCGAGTTTCTGCTGCTGAAAGCCTTGGCCTACCGGCCGGGGCTGGTGAAGAACCGGGATCAGCTGATCGACGCGGCTTACGGCGAACATATATATGTGGACGACCGGACCATCGACAGCCACATCAAACGGCTGCGAAAAAAATTCCGGAACTGTGATTCCGACTTTTCGGAGATTGAAACGCTCTACGGCGTCGGCTACCGCTACAAGGATCCGAAAACAGCCTAACCCGCGAGGGCCGGGTCAGGGGGGAAACGGTGTCAGAAGAGGATCAGTCCGCCGCCGGCAAACTGGAGAAGACCCGCGAACCCAAATCGGTGTCGTCGATCACGCGACGAATTCTCGCCATTAATGTGCTGGCCCTGGCCGTACTGGTGTTCGGCCTGCTGTTTGTCGGGCAATACCGCCAGAGCCTGATCGACAGCGAAATCGCCTCGCTCACGACGCAAGCCGAGATGTTCGCCGCCGCTCTAGGCGAAGCTGCCGTCGGCGGGGCGGACAGTCAGAGCCAGTACCTCCGTCCCGAGAACGCCGGTCAGATTATTCGACGGCTTGCCGCCGCGACGGGCACCCAGGCGCAGCTTGTCTCGAAAGATGGAACCCTCGTCAGCGATTCGACCCAACTGGCCGGGCCCGGCGGCGCGGGCGGCACTGTAAAGGTCGAGGAATTGCCGCCGCCGCCCGAAGAGGAAAGCAATTATCAGAAGCTCCTGAATAAGGTGAATCTGTTTTTGCGGAACCTTTTGCGCGATGACCAACAGGTCGGCCCCCCTGCCCCTAGCAGCACAGCGCCGGGCAGCCTGCCGGAAACCGGCACGGCACTCACCGGAAATAGAGGGCACGCTGTCCGGCTCGGCGACGACAGCATTCTCAGCATCACGGTCGCCGTGCCGGTGCAACGCTATAAGCACGTGTTGGGCGCGCTGATCCTGTCGAAGGACACCAGCAGCATCGACGACGCCGTCTTTCAGGTCCGGCTCGATATCCTGAAAGTCTTCGGCATCGCGCTCTTGGTCACCGTGCTTCTGTCTATCTATCTGGCCGGCACCATCGCCCGGCCCCTGCATCGTTTGGCGGCGGCGGCCGACCACATCCGCCAGGGGCTCGGCCGGCAATATACGATCCCGGACATGGGCAAACGGTCCGACGAAATCGGCCATCTGAGCGCGGCGCTCCGGGAAATGACGGAAGCTTTGTGGCTGCGGATGGATGCGATCGAACGTTTTGCCGCTGATGTGTCCCACGAGATTAAAAACCCCCTCACCTCTCTCCGCAGTGCGGTGGAGACGGCGGCGCGCATTGACGATCCGGACCAGCAGAAGAAACTCATGTCGATCATCCTGGATGACATCCAGCGACTGGATCGATTGATCAGCGACATCTCCGACGCCTCCCGGCTGGACGCCGAATTGTCGAGAGCCGAAATGGAACCGGTCGATCTGGGCGCGCTCTTAAACACGCTGGGTGAACTGCATCAGGCCACCATCGATACCCATGGCAAGCCGCTTGATCTCGCTATTGAAGACGGCGCGCCGATGGTCGTGCGTGGATTGGAGGACCGGCTGGTTCAGGTGTTCCGCAACATCATCGGCAACGCCATCAGTTTCAGCCCCGAGGGCGGGCGCATTGCCGTGGCCGCCCGGCGGGACGGCGCAAATATCATCATCACGCTCGATGATCAGGGACCCGGCATCCCGGCGGGGCTGGAAGCCAACATCTTCGAGCGCTTCTATCAGGAGCGGCCGACCGAAGAGAAATTCGGCACCCATTCCGGCCTGGGCCTCAGCATCTCCAAACAAATCGTCGAGACCCATGGCGGCCGGATTTGGGCGGAGAACCGGCTGGACCAAGCCGACAACGTGGCCGGCGCGCGATTTTGCGTGGAACTGCCGGCGGGCGGCACGGCTTAGCCATGACAGCCACGTCGGAACAGGTTCACGGCTCGGCGGTCAGCATTGACGGTGCAGGCGTCCTGATCACCGGCAACTCCGGCAGCGGCAAATCCGATCTGACGTTGCGGCTCATCGACGAAGGGGCAGCGCTGATCGCCGATGACCGGGTTGATGTGCGTGTCCTCGACAGAAGCCTCCTGGCCGCCGCACCGGAGACCATTGCCGGTCTCCTGGAGGTGCGCGGTGTGTGCATCGTCGAGCTCTCTCACTTAAACGACGTCCCCCTGCAGCTGGTGATCGACCTTGCGCCGCCGGCAGAAATTGAGCGCCTGCCGGAACCGGCGGCAACAACCATTCTGGGCATCGACCTACCCCTGGTGCGACTTAACCCATTTGAGGCGTCCGCGCCCGCCAAAGTGCGAATGGCTTTGAAACTGGCAACAGGCGGGATAGGCTCCCGCTCATGAGCCCAGACGACAGAACCCCGATCCGGGCGGTCCTGATCACCGGCATGTCCGGCGCCGGACGCACGTCCGCCTTAAAGGCCCTCGAGGACATGAACTTCGAGGCCATCGACAATGTGCCGCTGTCCCTGCTCAGCTCTTTGGTGGTCGGCAGCCAGCGGGAATTCGCGGTGCCGGGTCTGGCCCGGTCCATCGCCATCGGAGTCGATATCCGAACCCGGGATTTCGGCGCGGACGCATTTCTAGACCGCTATGATGAACTGGTTGCCGGCGGCGACGTGGACGTCCGTATCATCTTTATCGATTGCGATGACGAGGAACTTCGTCGGCGCTACGAGGAAACCCGCCACCGCCATCCCCTGGCCATCGACCGGCCGGTGATCGACGGCATCGAGCACGAACGCCGGCTCCTCGCTCCGTTGCGGGACCGGGCGGACTTTACCGTGGACACGACCGGACTGGGACCGGGCGCGTTGAAGGGACTTTTACAGGCCTATTTGGAAGTCCCGGCGGACAAAAGCCTCTCGGTCTTTGTCACCTCGTTTTCGTTCCGTCGCGGTGTGCCGCGAACGGCCGATCTTGTTTTCGACGTGCGGTTTCTCAAGAACCCTCACTACGACCCGAACCTGCGCCCCTTGGACGGCCGGGATGAAGCGGTCGGGGAATTTATTGCCGGCGACCCAGGCTATCAGGAGTTCTTCGGCAATCTCACCCGGCTGCTTGAACCCCTGCTGCCGCGCTACCTGCTGGAAGGCAAAAGCTACCTGACCGTAGCGCTGGGCTGTACCGGCGGGCGGCACCGTTCCGTTTTCATTGCGGAACAACTCGGGATATGGTTTGAAGGAAATGGACAGAATG
>JAYQGD010000211.1:0-5351 GCA_038140415.1 Rhodospirillaceae bacterium | reverse complement strand
CCAGAACCCCAAGTTCCCGGTTGTCCCAAGTGATCCATCTGCAATGCGTGGGTAGCCTCTATATCGGCTCTCACCGGATACTCTGAATCTTGATAGAATCTCATTGAATGTTCTCTCCAATATTCGCAAAAACCGCCCGACGACTTAGTTTCTTTCTAAGTCAGATTCTCTGTTACTGCATAATCGAATATCAGCGAGCGCATACCTACACCAAATCCAAAACCCCTGTTTTTCGCTTTGTGAAAATTGTGCTTGGGAACAAAATTCCGATTTGTCTGTTCCCGGCTTTAGGCTGACCAGGTCACTGGAGCTCAATATCGCCCTCCTTCAGCCAGTTGCGGCCATTCAGAGATCAATGGAATTTAGGCAACGCCTTTTAAGACACCTTATTTGGGTGGCTCAAAGTTGATCCGGGACTCATTTTATTTTTTCTGGAAGGTGGGCGATCCACTCAAAAGCGTCTGAATCGCTCACGAAAGCGTTTCTTTTGACCAATTTCGATGGTGTCAGGCTCAAAAGCCGCCCAGTAAATTCTGTCCCCTGGTGAATGCCTAGAGTATTTCGCACACTTCGTCGAAGGCAAATCTCGGCAACTTCTTAAACACCGTTTCTTCGTCTCCGCGCCCGATGCTGCAGATGAACATAGATTTGACGTTTGTGCCGCTCCAGAACGCCGTGTCCAGGCCAGCGGCATCGACGCCTTGCATCGGACCGGCATCCAGTCCGATGGCCCGAACGGCCAAAATGAAATAAGCGGCCTGTAGAGTAGCATTCCGGATTGCCCAGGGCTGAATGAGGTTCGGATTTGCCTCCATTCGTTCAGGTATGGCATTCGGACGATGCGGCCATAGGAAGGGCATGTGGTGATAAAAATCCAGATCCATACCAAAAATTGCCACAGCCGGGGCCTGCATCGTCTTCGACCGGTTGGTATCGGACAACAAGGGTTCCAACTTATTCTTGGCCTCCGCCGAACGAATAAATTTTATTCTCAAAGGACAACAGTTTGCGCTGGTTGGACATAGTTTCATCAAATCATAAATTTGGCGAAGCTGATCATCGGTTACCGGTTCGTCTTTCCAACCGTTGAAAGAACGGGCGCCTTCGAAAAGAACATCAAGACCGTTTTGGTCAAGGGGAGTCGTTCGCTCCCTCACTGCTCTTATTGCCTCTTGGGCGTCTAGATCGAGTTGGTCCTTGTCTACCACAATATTTTCCTCAAATGGTTCACTCCTAAGCGGTTTGGATTTCCGCCAAAAAATCTCTACCTGGGTTCTGGGCACATCCGCTTCGGACGATAACGAGTCGAAAGCCCGCCGCATTTCGCTTGCCGCCATGCCTGTCTCTTTTGCCGCCTGGGCCACCCCCTAGACCTTTTCATTGGTGACATTTGCCGTCTGCATGGAAGCATCCTCTTGTTAGGGGCAACGTTCAAAAAGGGTGGAGGTCTGGATTTTCGACACAAATCAAAGGCCAAATGCCAATTTTTTAATGGAGCGACGGCAAGCTAGTTACTGCGAAACTTCTTACACACATTTTCTTGGGAATAAAACTGGCCGATTCGATGTCCTTCGCAACACGGCCGGTAGCTCTCTAGAGCGGATCCGATTGAAGATACTGATGACGTGCGTGCATTCATCCTATGAACATATCGCCTAGTACTCGACAAACTCCAGGACTTTGTCGATCTTCTCGAACAGCCTATCCAGTTCATAAAGCGCCACCGCACCCTTGCGTTTCTCCAGCGCGATCCTGTCTTCGGTATCATCCAACGCCGTTCGCAGGGGCAGGAACATTTCCGCGACCAGATTGTAGAAGCCGGGTTCAGTGAGTTCCCAATCCACATCGGCGGCGACAGCCCCGTTGACCAACGGAACAAACCAATCCATGCGCTTCACCAGGTCTTCGAAATAGGGCAGGAACGCGATCAGCGCGTCCAGGCAGATCATCTGCGCCTCTTTGTCGGCGTAGAGCTGTTCCCAATTGAAGTCGTTTTCATTGCCCTTGCTGAGCCGGCCGACGGCGGTCCGGCACTTGGCCTGCAACTCCTCAATCGTCTCGGGACCGAGCATCTTATCCATGGCGATAAAGAAGCCGGGCAGGACCGCGCGGGTCACACAGGCGTCCCCGTCATCGGACACCCGGTCCGGAACAAACAAGCCGGCAAAGCTGTTCACGATCAGCCGGTCGAAGGGATATTGCCGGGCATGATCAAACGCCGCCCGCTCCCGCGCCCGTACATATTGATCAAAAGACATCTCGAAGATTTTTTCGAGGTCGGCCCGCTTGCTTTCGAACTCATGGGTCAACCGGTTGATGTCGTCCACGGTCAAATAGCCGCCCCGCTTTCGCGCTTCGATTTTGAGCCGGTCCGTAAACGTGTTCACGACGGTCTCTGCCAGCACGCGGCTTTGATCCTGCACCGAGCCGGACGGTTTGGGTGCCGTCGCTGGCGGTGCGGGCTGGGCGGCGGCAGGCGGGGCCGACGCGGCTTGAGGCGCTACCTGAGGCACAGGTTGGGAGGGCATCGGCTGAGGCATTGCCGGCGGCGGCGCTGCCGGAGTTTGATAAATCTGTGGCTGAGGCAGCGGCTTCGCCGGTGGCGGCGGGGCGACCGTCGGTGGCTGTACGGGCGGGGGTGGCGCTGCCTTGGCCTCCTCGGGCCTTCGGGCCACGCGCTCATCCGGCGCATCCCCCCAGACCACCTGCTCTACCAAATATTCGTTGGACGCGTTTTTATCGACCATGGAATATTCTTACCGGCTTCACCCGTCAATTTCCAGACGGGATTTCCCGCACTGTTATGGCGCGCCGGGAGCGGCGTTGACACCGGCGTGGGCAGTCTCTAATGCTTAGCGAGCCAAGGTTCCGGCGCCGGAGAAAGAGCCGTCATACCGCTGAAATTTCATCGAATCGGACGATTTTTATGACCACAGAGCTTGCCATAGCGCTGGCCCAAATCAATCCTACCGTCGGCGATGTCGTGGGCAATGTCGAACGCATCCGCCAGGCCCGCAAAGATGCCGTCGGCAAGGCCGATCTGCTGGTCACCGGCGAGCTGGCGGTCTCCGGTTATCCGCCCGAGGATCTGGTCCTGAAGCCAGCATTTCTGCAGATGATCGAAGAGCATGTCGAAACGCTGGCCAAAGAAACCGGCGACGGCGGCCCGGCGATCCTGACCGGTGCGCCCTGGCGGGAGGACGGCAACCTCTATAACGCGGTGCTGCTGTTGGAAGACGGTAAGATTTCGACCAAGCGCTACAAACATTTGCTGCCCACCTACGGCGTGTTCGATGAAGACCGCGTGTTCGACGAAGGCCCCGTCCCCGGCCCCATCCCATTCAAGGATGTGCGTCTCGGCGTCATGATCTGCGAAGACATGTGGGAGCCCGATGTGGCCGAGGGGCTACAGGAATCCGGCGCCGAATTGTTGCTGGTGATCAACGGCTCCCCCTTTGAGGCGGATAAGCCGGACATGAGGCTCAATCCGGCTGTGGCGCGGATCGTGGAATGCGATCTACCGCTGGCCTATGTCAATCTGGTGGGTGGCCAGGACGAGCTTGTCTTCGACGGCCGCTCCTTCGTGCTCAACAAGGACCGGGAACTCAAAGCCCTCGCCATGCCCTGGGAAGAAGAAATCATGTTCACCAAGTGGCAGAACGGCGGGGACGGCTGGGCCTGCGTCGACGGTGAGATCAACACCGTGGGCGGCGCACCGGAAGACGAGACCCTAGCGCGCATCTACCGGGCCATGGTGCTGGGACTGCGCGATTATGTCCGCAAGAACCGGTTCCCCGGTGTGATCCTGGGCCTGTCCGGCGGCATTGATTCCGCGCTCTCCGCAGCCGTGGCCGTGGACGCCATCGGACCGGACAAGGTGCAGTGCGTGATGATGCCATCGCCTTATACGTCCCAGGAAAGCCTGGACGACGCGGCGGAAGCGGCGCAACTGCTGGGCCTTAAATACGACACCGTGCCCATCGAGGCGGCCATGCAGGCCTTCGACGGCATGCTGGCGCCTCTGTTCGAAGGCTTGGAGGCCGACACTACGGAAGAGAATATCCAGGCGAGGGTCCGAGGGATGCTGGTCATGGCGCTCTCCAACAAGCTGGGCTACATGCCATTGACCACCGGCAATAAATCGGAAGTGTCGGTGGGCTATGCGACCCTCTACGGGGATATGTGTGGCGGCTATTCAGTGCTGAAGGACGTCTACAAGACCACCGTCTTTGCCGTCTCACATTGGCGCAACCGGGTCCACCCCCGCGACTCCCTGGGCCCGGCCGGCCGGGTCATCCCGGAGCGGATCATCACCAAAAAGCCGTCGGCCGAGCTCAAGCCTGATCAGTTCGACGAGGACACGCTGCCGCCCTATGACGTGCTGGACGATATCCTCCAGTGCCTGATTGAGGGGGAGCGCGCCGTTTCTGAGATCATCGAGCGCGGCCATGACCCCGACGTGGTGCGCCGGGTTTGGCGCATGCTGGACCGGGCGGAATACAAACGCCGCCAGGCCCCGCCGGGCGTCAAGATCACATCCCGCGCGTTCGGGCGCGACCGCCGCTACCCGATCACCAACGGCTTCACGAACCTGGTGTGATGACCCTACAGCTCTACAACACGCTGACGCGGCAGAAAGAGGCATTCCAGCCCATCAGGCACGACAAGATCGGCATGTATGTGTGCGGGCCGACGGTCTATGACTATGCCCATATCGGCAATGCCCGCCCAGTGATCGTATTCGACGTGCTGGCCCGGCTGCTGCGCTACGTCTATCGGGAAGCGCAAGTCACGTACGTCCGCAACATCACCGACGTGGACGACAAGATCATCGCCGCCCATCAGGAATCCGGCCAACCGATCGAAGAGATCACCAAGCGGACCACGGACGCGTTCCATGCCGACATGGCGGCGCTCGGCAATCTGCCGCCGGATGTGGAGCCACGCGCCACCGGCCATATCGCCGAGATGATCGCCCTCATTGAAGACCTGATCAGCAAGGGCCATGCGTATGAGAACGACGGCCATGTCCTGTTCAACGTACCGTCCATGGACGATTACGGGAAACTCTCCCGGCGCAACCGGGATGAACTGATCGCCGGCGCGCGGGTCGAGGTCGCGCCGTATAAAAAAGACGCCGCGGACTTTGTGCTGTGGAAACCGTCCACCGAGGACCAACCCGGCTGGGACAGCCCCTGGGGCAATGGACGGCCCGGCTGGCACATCGAATGCTCCGCCATGTCGGAAAAGTATCTGGGCAAGACGTTCGACATTCACGGCGGCGGCGTGGACCTGGTCTTCCCCCACCATGAGAACGAGATCGCCCAGAGCCGCTGCGCCCACGGCCCGGA
>JAYQGD010000210.1:2884-5407 GCA_038140415.1 Rhodospirillaceae bacterium | reverse complement strand
AAACCACGAAGCACGCGAAGTTCACGAAGGGACCCCGGCACAACACCAACTTCGTGTCCTTTGTGTCCCTCGTGTTAAATCCTCTTCCCTGTCCCTTTTTTGCGTCGCCTCCATCCCTCTCTCCCGTCATCCCCGGCCCGCGGAGCAGTTGTCGGGGATCTCAAACCTCGGAACGAGATACCCGAGAATTGGTCTCAACTATCGTTGAATGGATGCCCGGAACAGGTCCGGGCACAAGACTCGGGTATGACGAGTTAAGTGCATGCGCTAAACGCTTAAAGTAGGCCCTATCCCCTCCCGTCCGCACCCCCTATACTCCCCCGAACCAATTCATCTGAGGAGAGCCGAGATGCCCAAGGGAAAAATGATCACGCCGGACGGCGGCAATTTCTACGAGCGGGCCAACGACATGTTCGTCAAGGTGACCACCCAGGACACGGGCGGCGCCTATGAGGTTTGCGAGGAGCGCTGCCCGCCGGGTTTTGCATCCCGGCCGCACATGCACCCGAAAAACCACGAGACATTTTTTGTGATCAAGGGCGGCGCGACCTTCATCCTGGGCGACGAGGAATTCGAGGGCAAGGAAGGCGACCTGTTCCACATCCCCCCCGGCACGCCCCACCAGGTGGTGGCCGGCGACGACGGCATCCACATGCTGATGGTCTATAGCCCCGGCACCACGGAGGCCATGTTCGCCGACATGACCGCGCTGTCGGAAGAAGAGCGGGGCGATTGGGACACGGGTGCGGCCGTCGCGGCCAAGCACAACACCATCTGGGTGAAGGACTTCCCCAACGCCCGCTGATCAGAACCCCCCGGCCCCAAAAATCCCGAACGGGTTCTTCGCCCGGGCCTGGGCCGGGCATGAGCCGCTGCGCCCGCTTTATTGGTGGTCGGGCGCCGGGCTGTCGTTCCTGACGGCGGCGTTCCTGAACCTCGGCATCTCCGTTCCGCCCGTCACGCTTGATGGGGATTTCTTTAATTCCATCCTGATCCGGCCCTTGCTGCTGATGCCGGCGCTGGCCGCGTGGATCGTGGTCCATGTCTGGTGGTTCGGCGCGATCTGGCTCTCGGCGGTCAATGTGGCCGACCCGATATGGACCGGGCGCGCGCGGGCCTAGCTCTTTATCCTAGGACCCGTCTGGCTGCCGTTTCTTTTGGCGAATGCGCTCTGGCAAATCGCCGCTCAGTTCAACAACCCCTGATCTTATCTAGCCCGCGATTTTATCCCAGGCTGTCCAGCATACTGTGGATGCGATCCACATGTTCGTCCACATTGTAGGTGTTGAAGTAGCGGGACTGGGTGCGCATGGGATCGCCCGTATAGAACTGCTCGTACAGGCGCTGCCGGCCGGCGAAGCTGGACAATGAGGCGTCATAGGCGAGCCGGAGAAGCTTGATCCGGGTCGGGCTGTCCAGATTGGCGGACTGGAAATAGGTCTCCACGTTCTCCTTGAGCTCACCGGCCACTTCGGCGAAGGACGGCACGGCGACCATGCCGCCGGCGGCCAGCGTGTTCATGATCTCGCATTGGCGGTTGTACATTTTCCAGAACATGTTCTGCCAAACCATCAGCGGCCGGATGCCCGCCGCCCAGGAGCCCACCGGCGTTTCCCAGCATTCGGCTTCCGCCGCGATGCGGCAAGTGCGCACAAACTCGGCAATGGCGATGGACTCGGTGATCTGCACCTGCACCGGCACATGGACGTCGATCTTTGAGGCCCGGGCGATGGCCATGGTCAGGGCCATCATGAACTTGGATTTGGACTCGGCGCGGACCACCGACTGCATCAGCATGTTGGGCGCGATGAAGGCCTCTTCGTTGATCAGGATATCGTAGTCCGGATCGCGATAGATAAAGACCCGCTCCCACGGCACGAACACATCGTCGAAGATCACCAGACCGTCGGATTCGTCATACCTGGCGGCCAGCGGATAATCGGCGGCGGAGCCGGCATCGGTGTGCGCCACGGGCGGGCGGCAAATAAACCGCAGACCCGGCGTACTGAGGGGGATGGCAAAGCCGAAGGAATAGGCCGTGGTGTCGATCTTGGTGTCGGTAGGCCAGCGCGACGCGGCCGGCATCACAAGCAGCTCGTTGGCCATGCCGCATAGGGTCGCCACCATGCGCGCGCCCTGGATATGAATGCCGGCGTCGGTTTCCTTGGTGATGTGGGCGACGATGTCGGAGGTTTCCAAATGCGCCGGGCGGGACCGGTCAACCTGAGGATTGACCAGCACGTGAGTGATCACCTGGTCGTTTTCCCGGACATAATTATGATAGTTGCGGATATTGTCGGAGCCGTCGAAACTGTCCCGCTTCAGATTGTCGGCGGCGGCCGCATAGGCCGAGATGAACATGTTCTTATAGTCCGGGCTGCGGCCCAGCATGCCGCAGGAATATTCCATCCAAACCTCGATGGCCCGGTTGCGGGCGATCACATCTTCGGCGGAGCCCGGAATGATATGGGTCATGCTGCAGGTCCAACAGCTCCGCCATGGTGTGGGCCGCGCCGGTGAAAC
>JAYQGD010000210.1:0-2784 GCA_038140415.1 Rhodospirillaceae bacterium | reverse complement strand
GGGTCATGCTGCAGGTCCAACAGCTCCGCCATGGTGTGGGCCGCGCCGGTGAAACGCGGATCGGTGGTGACGTCCTTCACCCGCTCCCCGTCGATGGAGACGTGGCGGTCGTCCCGCAGGCTTTCCAGATAGTCGGCGCCGGTTCTGATCGGCATGGCATGATCCTGCGTTTGATGTGCCCGGAACGTTAGGGGGTTCCATCAACAGAGGCTAAAGTAAAATCGGGATTTTTCACTAAGTGAAAAAACGGCCTGCCACAATCGGGGAAATTGTTGGCAGGCCGCTATGCGCCTATCGATGACCACACATTACCTGTGTTCAGGGGGCAGTTACCGGGAACGATATTCCCGATGGCGTTGGGACCGCTCCCGTAATTCCTTGCGGGTGATGATCCCGTCACCGTCATCATCGAGGCGTTGAACTATTTTGGTGAAGCGCTTCTGGAATTCACCAAGGGTCACCGAGGCGTCGCCGTCGGCGTCATGATCCTGGAACCGGTCCACCATCCGCTCACGCATGGCGTCGAGCCAGAGCTTTTCATATTCGGCGAGGCTGAGCTTGCCGTCCTTGTTCGCATCGAACTTGTCAAACCGGTCCTTGCGGGCCGCATCGATTTCGGTTTGCGTCAGCTTGCCGTCCTCGTTCGTGTCGAACGTGTCGAACAGGCGTCCACCCCGGCGTCCGCCGCGATGATGGCCGCCGCCGTGCCGGCCGTAACGGGCCTGCACAAAGCCGCCGCGATGGTCGCCATCTTGAGC
The DNA here is from genome assembly GCA_038140415.1 of Rhodospirillaceae bacterium. Taxonomy (GTDB): domain Bacteria; phylum Pseudomonadota; class Alphaproteobacteria; order Rhodospirillales; family UBA2165; genus JAYPHU01. The sequence goes on along the minus strand of JAYQGD010000210.1, from coordinate 2,026 downwards.
GCCCTCGCCGGCCGCGGCGTGAATCTTGTCAGCGCGTTGCTGGTGCATCATTTGCGCGACGCCCGTGCCGGCGAAGACGGCCAGCACCAAGACACCCAAGGCGGTGCTGGACGCGAGGATGATTTTGTTTCTTTTGGTCATTGTTGGTCTCCACTATGTCAAAGGCAAAGTGGATATCGATATCCAAACAGCTAAACGCCGTTGGCGGATCACTCCGTCGAATTATTTTTGAGAGGCTTTAGAAACGCGGCGGGTCTAGCTGCGCCAGAACCCTTCTTTGTCGATCTGGTGCAGGGCGTCCAGCTCCTGTGCACTGGGCGGCGGGGTCTCCACCATGTCCGGCGCAACCTTCAGATCCCACCCGGTGTTTTCCTGCACTTCCTCGACCGTGTGGCCGGGATGGATGGACGCCAGATGCAGCTCGTTTGTCGGGCCATGGGGCCGCAGGATCGCCCGGTCCGTAATGACCACGGCCGGGCCGCCTCCGGGCAGGCCGGCTTTCTTGCGGGCGTCGCCGCCGGTCAAATGTCCCGGCGAGGTGATGTAGTCCACCTTCTCCACCAGCCGGTGTTTCTGGTGGTTCATGATGGCGATCAGCCGTTCCGCCATGGCGGCGATGTCCGGCGCGCCGCCGGAGCCCGGCAGCTTAACCTTGGGATTATCCACGTCGCCGATATAGGACGTGTTGATGTTGCCGAACTTGTCGATCTCCGCGCCGCCGATAAAGCCGGCATGGACCCGCCCGCCGCTCAACAGTCCCATGATCTGGATCAGCCCGGTGGTCCATGCCGCGCCCAACTGGTTGGGCCCGTCGCACATGGTATAGAGCATGTCCTTGGCCGGCTCGTAGCGGGACACGCCGCTTTCAAACAGGCCGACAGCGTTCGGCGCATGGGTCAGCCGCGCCACGCCGTAGGCCGTGATCGGCAGGCGCATACCGACGAAAATGCGCTCCCCGTCATTGATCTGCCGGGCCGCCGCGATGATCATCAGTTCCTGGGTTGAATACTCGCTCATCGCCCTACTCCACCGCGTAATTAGCCGGGGCGGAAAGCGCCTCCCCGGTGATGCGCAGGTCTTCCAACTGGCCGCCCAGCTTGGCGCGATAAGCCGCGTGATCGGGCACGTCGCGCACCCATTCATCCAGCCAGCGCTCGAACCCTTCGACCTCGCGGGTTTCCTGGTGATAGTGATGGAAAAAGGCATTGTCCCGCTTCCACCGGCCGATCAGCGGCGCCGGGTGGCAGGCCGCCGGAATATGGCAGACGGCATTCACCCCGAAACCGGGGATCAGCACCCGGCTGGGATCGGAGGCGATGAACTCCGGCTCGACGATCTCGTCGGCCAGGACGATGATCTTCTCCGCGGCGATGGACGCTTCCTGGGTCAGACCGGTCGACCCCCAGATGTGGGAATTACCAAATTTATCGGCCCGCTGCACCACCAGAAAGGCGACGTCAGGCTTGAGCGCAGGCACCAGGGCCACCGGATCGTCGCCGTCGGAAAACGGGTTGTTGGCCATCTTGATCCGAGGGTTCGAGTTCACGATGTCGGAACCCAGGATCGACTTCAGCGGCACATAAGGCAGGCCGTAAGCGCCGGCGAAAAACGCCATGCCGATGGAGAAGTTGGAATAGTCGAAGATTTCAATCGGGTGAGGTTCACCCTTCTCGGCGGCGCGGCGGTAATTGTGCCCCATGCCGCCCGACACATTGCCGACCCAAGCGCCGGTGACCGCCTTGACGCAGCCGGCCCCGATCAGCATGTCGGTGGAAATATCGGAGATGGGCGCTACCATGTTGAGGTCGCGGCGTTCCTGGCGGATCAGTTCATGGGTGGCGGCCAAGGGAATGGCGTTTTCCAGCGCAGCGCCCAGCACGATACTGGCCCCATTGGGCACATGGTCCCGGATCGCTTCCGCGATGGTGCAAAGCTTGTCGTTGATGGTTCGGCCCTCCCCCAGGCAGACGGCGCAGATGCCGCGAAATAGAGGTGTTTAGGTAGCAAATCCATCGATCCTGTACAA
>JAYQGD010000209.1:0-5413 GCA_038140415.1 Rhodospirillaceae bacterium | reverse complement strand
AGCTATCGACAGCGCCGCCGGGAAAAGTACCCGGCCAATTGCTCCACCTCACCAGTGGTCAGATCGCCGACCTGATCCTCCATGACCGGATGCCGCCGGGTCACCCCGATTGCATCATCCCGTGACCGCTTGGCGATCTGCAGCGCATAAATTTGGTTCGTCAGATACGGCTTGTTCTGGCCGGACAGTCTGGGGACCCATGCCCCATGGCTGGTTGCCTTGTCGTAGTGACAGGCGAGGCATGTGCCTGCTCGCGCCGGGGCCGGCGGCTCGCCGGACGCCGGAGTGAAACAGGCTTCCGCCGCATAAGCACCCGCCAGCTTAGTGATCTGCTCGTCAGTCAGCCTTTTGAAGTCCACTTTGATTTTCGGATGAGCCCGGCTGCCGGCGATATTCGCGAGGCTGTCCTTTTTACTATCCTGAACGGCAGTACCGAAATCCCGAATTTGTTTCTCCAGATACTTCTGACGCTGACCCGCCAGCCGTGGAATCAACGGCCCCTTGGTCTTACCGTTTGCGCCGTGGCAAGTGTCGCATGCTTTTTGTTGTTCAAGAGCGCTTTCGGCCGCAACCGGGCCGGTCCACGCCGCCGCCATTGCAAGCAGGACAACAAATCGGAAGGCGCTCAATGTTAAACGGGCAATTCCCAACTCCGGACACTCCAATGTCTATGTTTGGCATTGGACCCAGCATAGAGAATCGCCGCCGTTTAGGACTTGATTTCCGTCAAGCGCGCCAGGAGAAATTTAGGCTGAACAATCCGTGGACCATGACCGGCGGCAGATGAACCGCTACCTGAACTGGGTTCCGTAGAGCTCTATGTTCGACGTCATTTTGTAGGGATGGGGGAATTCGTGGATGGCGCTGATGGATTTCTGATAGCTGAACACCCAAGCGCCATAGAGGGAGCCGTACCGGACGGCCTCCACCGCCATATTCGCGGCAAAACTGGTCACCGACTCGGCACAGACCTCCAGCAGGATCGGCCCGCCATAACCGTCCACCAGACCGGACAGGATCGCCGCGAACTCCGCGTAACTCCAGGACCAGTCGTCGTCATCACTGCCCGCGTCGCCGATGGCAAAGTCGTTTCCGTGACCGGTGATGCACAACGGCTCATCAGACTTCACCAGTTTCAACAGTTTCAACAGTTGCGCCGTGGCCTCTTCCTGGCTGGCGCAGGACAGGAACTTGTTAGCGCCCCACTCCTCGGCGCCCGAACACTCATCAAGCACCCAGTCAATAACGATCTGGTCGCGGGTTATGACAATCAGCATGTCTGTCTCCGTGACTGAAACTCTCGTTTCAATGACGCCGCAGACAAGGATCGGTGAAGTATTTTGCCGGAGCTTTAGGGGTTTCAGCCGCGATCCAGACACGGGCCAGAGATCTCATAAACTATTGATTTTATTTAATATATGATTTTTTCAAAAATAAAAGTTGCTATTTTGTTCTCTTTCTGATTATACTTGAGAACATCAACAACGGAACGAGGAAGAACTCCATGTCCAAGAAAAGCTTCGCCAAGGAATTCGCGGCCCTGTCGATCATGTTCGGCGCGGCTTATGTCTGGCTGATTATCGGCTCCGCCATCAGCTAAGGTGTGAAACCAGGTTACTCCCGAGGACTCCTAAACACCCTCACCTCACACAGTCCTCACCCACGTGGCCTTCGTGCCGAACAGATCGGCGCCGGTGTACGGTCCCCCGCCTCCGCACCGGCGCCGTCTAACTCTTCAGATCACAATTTTGAATTATTCGTGGATGTCTTATTCGGACGGCACCTGCCGGGGTTTGCCCGCATCGTCGATGGCCACATAGGTAAAGACGCCCTCGGTCACCTTCACCGGATCATCCACGTCGTCATGGGTTTGCGCCCAAGCCTCGATCTTCACGGTGATCGACGTCCGCCCCACCTTTTGGATTTCCGTGTAGCAGCTCACCAGATTGCCCACCGGCACCGGCCGCAGAAAGGTCATTTCCTGCACCGCGATGGTGACCGTCCGCCCATGCGCCCGGCGGCCGGCGGCGATTCCCCCGGCCAGATCCATTTGCGACATCAGCCAGCCGCCGAAAATATCTCCGTTGGGGTTGGTGTCCTTGGGCATGGCCACGGTGGCGTTGGCCAGCAAGCCTTTCGGCGCGCTTTGTTGATCGTTCATAAAAATCTCCGCATTTGGCGCAGAAAAGTAGGTTGCTTGGTACAATATATTGTTATAATTCCCCAACCAACCACATTATCGTCCAATTCCGCGTAGCATACAGGTGAGCCCCTCCATGGCCGATCTATTCGAAGACGCCCCCAAATCCAAAAAGAAGGCGAAGTCCTATTCCGCCAAGGACATCGAGGTGCTGGAAGGGCTGGAACCGGTCCGCCGGCGGCCGGGCATGTATATCGGCGGTACCGATGACCGGGCGCTGCACCATTTGGTCGCGGAAATCCTGGACAACGCCATGGACGAGGCGGTGGCCGGCGAAGCGTCGCGCATTGATCTGGAACTCACCGCCGGCAACGAAGTGACCGTCCGGGACAACGGCCGGGGCATCCCCACGGACCCCCACCCCAAGTTCAAGACCAAGTCTGCGCTGGAAGTGATCATGACCACGCTGCACTCGGGCGGTAAGTTCGGCGGCAAGGCGTACGAGACGTCGGGCGGCCTGCACGGCGTCGGCCTGTCGGTCGTCAATGCGCTGTCGGAGAAGCTGACCGTCGAGGTGGCGCGGGACAAGAAGCTCTGGACCCAAACTTACGAGCGGGGCAAACCCAAGGGCAAACTGAAGGACGCGGGCAAAGTCTCGAACCGGCGCGGCACCACGGTGACCTTCTCCCCCGACCCCAAGATTTTCGGCGCCAAGGCCCAGTTCCGCCCGGAAACCCTCTATCGTATGTGCCGCTCCAAGGCGTATCTCTATCGCGGCGTGGAAATCCGCTGGTCCTGCGCGGAAGACCTCTTGTCCGAGAAATCCGAGACACCGGCGAGCGCCACCCTGCACTTCCCCGGCGGGCTCAAAGACTATCTGGATACGGTCCTGGACGAGCGCAAAACCCTGACCCCCGGCCCGTTTTTCGGCCAGGCCAAGCTCAACGGCGGCTCCGGCACGGTGGAATGGGCCGTCGCCTGGCCCGAGGATGAGGACGAGTTCTTCAATTCCTACTGCAATACCGTGCCGACGCCCCTGGGCGGCACCCACGAAGCGGGCCTGCGCGGCGCACTGACCAAGGGGTTGCGCGGCTACGGCGATCTCATCAAGAACAAGCAGGCCGCCAAGATCATGGCCGATGACGTGCTCGGCGGCGCGGCGGTCATGCTGTCCGTGTTTATCCCCGATCCACAGTTCCAGGGCCAGACCAAGGAAAAGCTGGCCACGGTGGAGGCGACCAAACTGGTGGAAACCTCCGTCGGCGATCACTTCGACCATTGGCTGTCGGGCGATCCGGAAACCGCCAAGCGGCTCCTGGAATACGTGATCGAACGCAGCCTGATCCGCCAGAAGAAGCGCCAGGAAAAGACCCTGAAGCGCCAATCCGCCACCAAGCGTGTGCGCCTGCCGGGCAAATTGTCCGATTGCAGCCAGCGCTCCCGCGAAAACACAGAATTGTTCATCGTCGAGGGCGACAGCGCCGGCGGCTCCGCCAAGCAGGGCCGCGATCGGGCGACGCAAGCCGTCCTGCCGCTCCGGGGCAAGATCCTCAACGTCGCCAGCGCCACCGCGGATAAGATGCAGGCCAACCAGGAAATCAACGATCTGATGGAGGCCTTGGGCTGCGGCACGGGCCCGCGCTACCGGGAAGACGATCTGCGCTACGATAAGGTCATCATCATGACCGACGCCGATGTGGACGGCGCGCACATCGCCTCCCTCCTCATGACATTTTTCTTTAAAGAAATGCCGGAAATTATTGAAAGTGGACACTTATTTTTGGCGCAGCCACCGCTCTACCGGCTCAGCCAGGGCGGCAAAACCTTGTACGCCATGGACGATGTTCATAAGGACGTGCTGATCGAAAAAGAGTTCGATGGCCGCGGCAAGATCGAGATCAGCCGCTTCAAGGGCCTGGGCGAAATGCCGCCGGCCCAGCTCAAGGAAACGGCGATGAATCCCGAGACCCGGACATTACTCCGGGTTACCCTGCCGCTCCGCCACACCGACGATGAAAAGAAAGAAGCCAAGCAGACGGCGGACCTGGTGGAGCAGCTCATGGGCCGCAAGCCGGAACTCCGCCTCGCCTTCATCCAGGAACACGCCGCCGAACTGGAAGACGCGTTACTGGATGTTTAGGGGTTAGAGTCCCCTATCCTCTTCAACCCCCAGCATCAGATTGAGGCACTGCACGGCCTGGCCGGAGGCGCCTTTGCCCAGATTGTCCAAGACGGCGGTGACCACCGCCTGGCCCCGGGCCTCATTGCCGAACAGATAGAGCTTCATCTCGTTGGTGCCGTTGAGCGCCTCAGGGTCCAGGTGCGCGGCCATATCGTCGGTTTCCGCCAGATCGGCGACGGTGACGAACTTTTGGCCGGCATAGTGATCCACCAGTGCTGCGTGGATATCCGCCGGCGCTGGTTTGCCCGGCAGCGCCCAAAGCTGCAGGGGCACGGAGACAATCATCCCCTGGGCGTAGCGCCCGACGCTCGGCACGAACAAGGGCCGGTTGTCCAGGCCGCCGTGCACCCGGATTTCCTCGGTATGTTTGTGTTCCAGACCCAATCCGTAGAGGTAAAAGGCGCTGTCCGTATGATTGGCGGCGCCGGCATCCTCGAACGCGGCGATCAGGCTTTTGCCGCCGCCGGAATAGCCCGACACCGCGTTGATGGTCACCGGATGATCCGCCGGAATCAGGCCGCGCGCCGTCAGCGGATGCAGCATGGCGATAGAGCCGCAGGCATAACACCCTGGATTGGTCACCCGCAAGGATTTGGCGATCTCGGCCCGCCGGCCGGGCCCGTATTCCGGAAAGCCGAAGGTCCAGTCCGGATCGGTCCGATACGCGATGGAGGCGTCGATCACCCGCCCCGAATTGCTGTCGATCAGGGACACCGCCTCCCGCGACGCATCATCGGGCAGGCACAGGATGGACACATCGGCCGAATTCAGCGCGTCCCGCCGGGCGTCGATATCCTTGCGCTTGTCATCGCCCAGATGGATCAGGTCGATATCGTCCCGCCCCCGCAGCCGTTCCAGAATCTGCAGGCCGGTCGTCCCGGCTTCGCCGTCGATGAAAATGGTCGCGCTCATAATTGATACTCAACATCCAACAAGGGCCGCTTGATAGCACCAAGTTCCGAAAATTGCGACACCGATCCACAAAAATGTGACTTTCCCGGCGCTCGAAGTCGCGCGAAGATACGTTTGAACTGGTAGAGACTTAACATGCACGAGTTGGAAAACGCCTCACATGTGTCCGTCGGCAGAGC
>JAYQGD010000208.1:0-5435 GCA_038140415.1 Rhodospirillaceae bacterium | reverse complement strand
AGAACATCATGTAGTTGACGCCGAGACGCTCTGCATCCTCCTGCAAAATTTCCAGCACCGTTTCCGGGCTGCCGGCGACGACGATCCGGAGGTTCATCGCCAGCTCAGCGTCGTCCATGTAGATGCCGGCTTGGCCGCCCCACATTTTCCAGAGGCTGTTGAGATGTTCCATATGCACCAGGAAGGCTTCCGCGGCAATTTTGCGCGCCTCTTCGTCGGTATCGGCAATACAGAGATAGCGCCAGTTGCCCATCATCGGATCGGTGACCGGGGAGTCCTGCCGATGGGGGGCGTCTTTATGTTCTTCCCAGGCCTCTTTGTAATGGGATGTCGCCGCCATCACCGCTTCCGGCGGGCCGGCGCAGATCAGGTTGGAGCCGAACTTGGCCCCCATTTCCCGGCTGCCCGGCGTGATCATCGGCTGCCACAGGGGCGGGTAGGGGCGCTGCATCGCCGGAATAACGATCGGCGCCCTCTCGATCTTCACATGCTTGCTGTCAAAATTCAGCATGCCGCCTTTGAGACCTTCTATCAGAGCCTCAAAGTATTCGGGGAAAATCTCCGGCGTTTCTGCCTCGTCGACGCCGAAATAAGCATGTTCATAAGGAGAGATGCCGCGGCCCACACCTAACTGCAGCCGGCCGTGGGTCAAATGATCCAGCATGCCGATTTGTTCAATCATCAGGATCGGGTGGTAGAGGGGCAGCAGGTTCACCAGCGCGCCGATCTTGATGGTCGAGGTATGCTGTGCCACCGCCGCCAGATAGATCGACGGGATCGGCGCCATACCAAGCCGGGTCAGGTGGTGCTCCGCCACGTGATAGCAATAGAAGCCGGCTTCCTCAGCGGCTTTCACCAGCCGGAACCGTTCCTCGTAAAGTTCATGGATGGGCGTTTCGTCGGCCGCTTCTGACTTGCGGTCAACGTGATCGAAGATACCGAATTGCATGATGAGCGTTCCCCCTGTTACACGGGGAACTATCGGCAATCAGACGCTGGGAATCAAACGCTTCGGGACGTGGCTATTGGGCCAGCCGGAAACCGCAGAACGCCCAGCGCTGATGCGGGTAAAAGAAATTGCGGTAGGTCAGGCGGGTATGACCGGGCGGGGTGCCGCAGCTCGCGCCGCGCAGCACCATCTGATTGATCATGAACTTGCCGTTGTATTCGCCGACGGCGCCGGGTGCGACCTCGAAGCCGGGGTAGGGGCCGTAGGCGCTTTCCGTCCATTCCCACACATCGCCCAACATGCCGTTGGGTGCCTTGGGATCGGCCTCCCCAGCCGGAATGGGGCGTAAATATCTTGAGGCCAGTTGATTGGCGCCGGCGCCGGGCCGGTTGGCCACATCGAAAGTCTTGGCGGCCACTTCCCACTCGCCTTCAGTCGGCAGACGCTTGCCCGCCCAGGTGGCGTAGGCAGCGGCCTCGTAATAGCTGACATGACAGACCGGCGCGTCGTAGTAGATGGGACACATGCCGGCAAAGGTGAACTCGCTCCAATCGCCGTTCTCGTCTTTCTGCCAATAGAGGGGCCCTTGCCAGTTTTCGCTGTTGATCTGGGCCCACCCGTCGGCGTGCCAGAATTCCGCCCGGCTATAGCCGTCATCCTCGATAAATTCGAGGAATTCGCCGTTGGTGACGCAGCGGGACGCGATGGAGAAATCATTGAGCAGGATGTCGTGAGCCGGTCCTTCATTGTCAAACGCGAAGTGCCCGTCTTTCTCGTGGCCGATTGAGTATTGGCCGCCGGGCACGTCGAACCAGCCCAACTCGTGGGTCTGGAAGACGCAGGCCGGTTCCTTTTTGCGGTAGGCCGGGCCGAACGGGTTGCAGGATAGGACGTGCTTGATGTCCATCAGCGACAGTTCCTGGTGCTGCTGTTCATGATGCAGGCCGAGCTCAATCAGATATGAGAGCTCGTCCAACTGATCCGGATCGGCGGAGTCGAAAAAGTCGCTCATCGCCTCGTTTACATGCGTCCGGTAGGCCAGCACCTCGTCGAACCGGCCGATATAGGCCGATCCTCTGTTGGGCAGATACGCTTGAGATACTGTTGCGGGCATCGCGTGTCCTTTCAGTAGGTCGCAAGCCTGCGCTCAAAAAGTCCGTGGCGGTACGAGCCAACTCGCATTTGGCAACCCACCCTACAGACTTAATGTGAAAGTTTCAAGAAACCGGCAAAAAAGCCAAATAATTACAAAGATTTAGTCGCCCCAGACGTCTTGGGCGACCTCTACTAGCCGTTCCAGCTTCCGCCACTGGTCGTCTTCGGTCAGCTTGTTGCCCTCCGCTGTACTGGCAAAGCCACACTGCGGCGAGATGCAAATCTGGTCCAGCGGCGCGTACTTGGCGGCCTCGTCGATCCGGCGTTTCAGCGTGTCGGCGGATTCAAGTTCCGGCGACTTGGAGGTCATGATGCCGATCACCGCGTACTTGTCTTTAGGCAGGAACCTGAGCGGCTGGAAGTCTCCCGACCGGTCGTCGTCGTACTCCATAAAGAACCCGTCTACATCCATCATGGTCAGGAACTTCTCGGCGATGACTTCGTAGCCGCCTTCCGCCGCATAGGTGCTCTTGAAATTTCCCCGGCACATGTGGGTGGTGGCGGCCATGTCTGCAGGCCGGTTGGCCAGCGCCGCGTTGTTCACTTCGATGTTTTGTTCCAGCATTTGGTCCGGATCGCCGTACTTGGAAAAGCCGGCCCGGATGCGCTCATCACACAGAAGCGCGGAGTTCACATCATCCACTTGGATATATTTGCAGCCCGCTGCCGCGAACTGACTGACCGCCTTGTTGTAGGCCGCGCCGATATCATTCCAGAAAGCGTCGATATCCGGATAGGCGTCCGGGTCGCGCAGATGAACGCCTTCCCGGTGGCGGAACTGCGCCGCCGACGGAATGGTGAACTTGGCGGTCTGTTTGGTGGCGTCTTTCAGGAACTGGAAATGCGCCTGCATGATGCCGGTATCCGGGTAGGAGACTTTACCGGTGACTTCGGCAGCCGGTGCGACAAAGTCCTCGTCCTGAAAGCGGCTTTTATAGGCTTCCTCGCTCGGGTCTACGCCGTTGAAGCCGAACATGAAGTCCAGGTGCCAATAATCCCGGCGGAACTCCCCATCGGTGACGCCCTTGAGGCCCACCGTCTCCTGTTTGGCCACTACGTCCCGGATGGCGTCGTTCTCAATCGCCGTTAGCTCCTCGGCCGGCATCTCGCCTTTGTGCCATTTGGTCCGGGCCTCCGACAGGTGGTCGGGCCGGAGGAGAGAGCCGACATGATCGGCGCGGAAAGGCGGGCGTGTACGCATGAGTTTATTCTTATGTCACTACTACGTGGGCCGCTAGTTTAGCGCATTCGGCTGCCGCGAAAAACCGGCAATAACAGGTTTACCCTGTAAGCGCCGGCGCTTGGCTGTCATCCACGGTCAGTGCGTGATCAATCAGGCGGCGGGACAGCATGCTGCCCTTGTCAATATTGAAATTGGCGAGCCGCCGGTCCTTGCGTTTGTTGAGGCGGAGTTGCTGTTTCTCCAGCACCACTTCGTCCTCTTTGAACACGGAGGATTGGGCATCCCGGATTTGTCGGGTAAGCGCCGCGTTGGTGATATCGAAGTTGCGCACCATGCCCCAGTGATACCAGGTGGTGTTTTCCGTCTCCGGCGTCATCAAATCGATGACGATCCCGGTGATGCCTTTGGAGCGGTCGCCTTCCGGCGCGCCTGTGCCCGTGGGCGCGACGCCCACATCGATCATCACGTTGGCGGGCAGGGTGAACTTGCAGATCTGCCAGCGGTCGCATTGCTCGTCCGAGCCGAGGTTGGTCGACCAGAAGGGAGGCGGTGTGATGTCGCACATCCAGCGGGTAACCGTGACCGAGTCGTCGTCCGACGTGGTCTCAATCGGCGCCTCGGTAATTTCTTCCTGGCCGATGGAGGTCGGATGGACATAGGTCTCATGGGTCAGGTCCATCAGATTGTCCACCAGCAGCCGATAGTCGCACTTGATGTGGAAGGTTTCCCCATCGGCAATCCAGTCCGGATTGGAACACCAATGCAGGTCAGGCACCTTGCTTTCATCGGCCAAGGCCTCGTCGCCGATCCACACCCAGATGAATCGGTGTTTCTCCAACACCGGATAGGTCTTTACCAGTTTTTTGCCGGTCAGGTTATCCTGCTGCGGCATGTGGACGCAGGTGCCCGCGCCGTCGACGGTAAAGCCGTGATAGCCGCAAACGATTTTGTCGCCGTGTACCTTACCCGCCGACAACGGCAGTAGCCGGTGGGGGCACATGTCTTCCAGCGCGACCAAGGTGCGGTCGGGCTTGCGGAAGAACACGATGTCTTCGTTGCAGATGGTGCGGGGGAAGGGGGCCTGTTTGATATCGTGGTCCCAGGCGACGGCGTACCAGTGGTTCTTCGGAAACATGACAATCTCCCTGATGAGTATCACATATCGGATCAACGCTGGCAGTGTTCTACGGCAAAATGCTTTACTAGTAAAGTATATTGTTGCGCTGGAGGAAGGCGAGAATGACAAGGCGCTACATTAAGTTAGGTCTTCGGCGGAATCCGCGGCCAGTTCCTTTTCGGCGTTAGCGCGGATACGGTTGAGGGTGCGGTAGAACCGGTCCCGATCGCCAGCGGAAATGCCGGCCAGGAAGTTTTCTTCCCGTGATTTCTGGGTGTTCATCACCTTCTTGTAGAGGTTCTTACCCTTGCGCGACAGCATCAGCATCTTGCGTCTTGAGTCAGCAGGATCTGGAATTCGAGACAAGAGCTCATTGTCTTCCAACTGTTTGATATTCCGGCTCAATTGGCCTTCGTGCATGGTTAGGATCATAGCCAGGTCGCGGGCTGAGATGGGCCCAAACGTGCCGATCCCGCCGATGATGGCGGCGTGGACGAAAGACAGCCCTAAGTCTTTCGGATAGCGGCGGAGCGCGCTGCGGACGACGATCCGGGCGATGGCCTGCAACTGGTTGGCCAGGGGCGTGGCATCCGCCTGACTTTCGTCGTCAAACATCCGGTGGAGAGTGTTCAGGTCCTGCTTACTCATAAATCGATCCGGCCTTGTCGAGTGTTGCTTTGCTAATGAAGGGACTAAATGATGGGAACAGGCTGGCTTAAGTCAACGGAATTATCGGCTCAGCCCTGGAGAAGGAACGAGACGGCTATCACCGCGCCGATAACCCCGGCCAGATCGGCGCTGAGGCCCGCGATCAGCGCGTGGCGGATGCGGCGCACCTGCACCGCACCGAAATAGACGGCCAGCACATAGAAGGTGGTCTCGGTGGAGCCCTGCAGGGTGCTGACCAGATAACCGGTGTAGCTGTCCGGCCCGATGGCCGGGTTGTTCAATATATCGGCGACGATCCCGTACGCGCCGGAGCCCGACAGCGGCCGCAGCAACGCCATGGGCAGGGCGTCCGCCGGCATGCC
>JAYQGD010000207.1:2681-5444 GCA_038140415.1 Rhodospirillaceae bacterium | reverse complement strand
AGCTGGCTGTAGCGCAGATTGTCGGTGGCGTAGGTGCGGCGAATGCCTTCCGAGATGGCGGCCTCGTCGTCGCCGTCGACCCAGACGTTTTGGCCCTTCTTGCCCATGACGATGGCGGTGCCGGTGTCCTGACACATGGGCAATACGCGGCCGGCGGCGATGTTGGCGTTTTTGAGGAGGTCCATGGCGACAAACCGGTCATTGTCGGACGCCTCCGGGTCATCAAGGATGCTCGCCAGTTGTTCCAGATGCGCCGTCCTGAGCAGATGGGACGTGTCGGAGAATCCCGCAGCCGTCAGTTGAGCGATCCCTTCCGGATCGATCTTGAGGATTTCCCGCCCGCCGGCGTCGATGGTCTCGACATAGTCGCTGGTGACATGGCGGTATTCGGTGGTGTCCTCCATCGCGGGGACAAGAGGGTGAAAGTCTGAACTGGTCATGGCGCGTCCTCACATAGCGTTTGTGAGAGCATAGAAAATTCGGCGGCGGCAACCAAGACCGGACCGAGGGGCGTCGTCAGAATTGGCTATTTCTTGCGGAAAGCTTCGATGCTGATGACTTCGGCCGTTTGCGACGAGTCATCGTCGGCTTCATTGCCGGAGGCTTCCGGCGCGGCTGATTCAGAAGCGGTGGCCGCCGCTTGCTGTGGGGCCGGTTCTTCCGGCGTGAACTCCTTGACCTCGCCCTCTTCCTGGGGTGGCTTTTCCGAGAGGATCGTGCCGGCCACCTGCAGGGTGAAATTGACCGACGGATCGGAGAACGCGGTCACGGCGGTGAACGGCACATAGAGCCGGTGTTTCTTGCCGCTAAAGGTGAGTGTCACTTCAAACCCGTCGTCGGCGACCAGCAGGTTTTCAAACTGGTGCTGAAGGACGATGACGATTTCTTCCGGGTATTGCGCATTGAGGAAACCGGGGATGTCCACTTCCTCGTGGTCGGTCCGGAAATTGATATAGAAATGGTGCTCGCCCTCGGGCCCTTCGGCCGCTAGTTGGTCGAGCGCCCGGCGCAGGACATCGCGCATCGCGTCGGCGATCCACTCCTGATATTTGTACGGATCTTCTTCGGTCATCCCCGCTGACTTTCGCCTCTGCTTGATTAACGGCGCCGCCGCCAATCGATATTTCCCTCAATCCCGATCAGGCTGTTATGCGCCCGATTCGGCATTTCTTAAATTTAGTGGAGGGCTTCTGTTGCCAGGTGCCCTCCGAACCCCGTGGTAAACCGGTTATTAAGCGGCTACCGCAAATGCCTCATTATCGTTGGCATCTGTAAAGTTTAGCCCGATAACGGTGGTACCATGCCGGACGAAAGCGAGGTCTTTACTACGCACGTCGATCCTGTTTCACCCCCATAAACCTTTGAAAATAATCGGTTAAATTGGTGGAGGCGCCGGGCACTGCCCCCGGGTCCGCTACGCTTATTCCACAACGCGTTTATCGTCATAGCCGGAAAACCGGCAAGGCAAATATAGTTCGTTCCGGAGTCCAAGGAAAGGGCGTCGATGTTTCGGCCGCCGCGAGGGGCAAGATTTTGCAGCCAGGGCGTGGGCGGGCTAAAGTGCGGCTCGATTTTTCACGTCAGGATTCCGGATCACATGGAGCTTACCGCCGAACAACGGGCCGAAATTGATGCGGCCAAAGCCTCGACCTCGCAGACCAGCCGTCCCACCGTTCCCGAACTCGAAGAACTGCTGTTCGAACCTTTGCCGGTTCTGGACCACGGCTTTGTCCGGGTGATCGACTATATGGGCGATGATGCGGCGATCGTGCAGGCGGCTCGTGTCTCCTACGGCAAAGGCACCAAGAAAGTGTCGGACGATGCCGGTTTGATCAACTACCTGCTGCGCCACCGGCACACGACGCCGTTCGAGATGTGCGAGATCAAGTATCACATCAAGCTGCCGATCTTTATCGCCCGGCAATGGATCCGCCATCGCACCGCCAATGTGAATGAATATTCCGCCCGCTATTCCGTCCTCGACCGGGAATTTTATATTCCGGGTCCCGATCAGCTGGCGGCTCAGTCTTCGTCAAACCGTCAGGGGCGGGGTGATTTGTTGGAAGGGGAGGAGGCGCAGCGGGTTCTCGATATCCTACGGGAAGACGCGACCCAAACCTATGATCACTACGTTGAAATGCTCAACGAGGACGAACAAGGCAATGTGATCGTCGACGGCAAAGACGGTCTCGCCCGCGAACTGGCGCGGATGAACCTCACTCTTAATACCTATACTCAGTGGTACTGGAAGATTGATCTGCACAATCTGCTGCACTTCCTGTCGCTCCGGGCCGACGATCATGCCCAGTACGAAATCCGGGTGTATGCCGAGGCGATGCTGGAAACGGTGCAGCGCTGGTGTCCGATCACCTATCAGGCGTTCATGGATTATCGGGTCGGCGGCACCAGCATTTCCGAAAAGGGCATGCAGGTCGTCCGCGACATGCTGGACGGTAAGGACGTCTCCCAGGAAACCAGCGGCATGAGCAAGCGCGAATGGCGCGAGCTGATGGCCGAGCTGGGCCGGGACGCCTAAGCGATACCACTTGCCAGACAAACCTGGCCTGACTATCTAACATCCAACAAGACAGGGCGGCCGCTGGCGGCAATGTGATAGGGTATGTGTCGTGATCTCGCGGCAATCCGGGTTAGACTTGATTGCATGGCCTAGCGTCCTGTCATATAAGCACGGCAACAGGAATACGGGTAAACACCCTTTTCACCAGAGTTACACGAGAGAGGAATCAAGCGATGGCATGGGAT
>JAYQGD010000207.1:0-2581 GCA_038140415.1 Rhodospirillaceae bacterium | reverse complement strand
AAACACCCTTTTCACCAGAGTTACACGAGAGAGGAATCAAGCGATGGCATGGGATTCACAACGCGGAGGCCCCTGGGGGGGCGGAGGCGGCGGTGGCGGCCAAGGCCCTTGGGGCGGCGGCGGCGGTGGCATGGGCGGCGGACGTCCGCAGCCACCCGACATCGAGGAAATGCTTCGCAAGAGCCAGGACAAGTTCAAACGCTTCCTGCCGGGCAGCGGCGGCGGCGCCAAGCGGATTGCTTTGGTGGCGATTGCTGTCGTCCTGGTGTGGCTGGCGACCGGCTTTTACCGGGTGCAGCCCGGTGAACAAGGCATCACTCTGTTGTTCGGCAAGTATGTGGGCCAGACCGATCCGGGTCTGAACTACTTCCCGCCGGCGCCCATCGGCCAGGTGTTCACGCCGAACGTCGCCAATACCAATACGACCCAGGTCGGTTTCCGCTCTCTCGGGCAATCGGGCACTCGCTCTGAATCGGTGCGCGACGTTTCCGAGGAAAGCCTGATGCTGACCGGCGATCAGAACATCATCGACATCGACTATGTGGTGCAGTGGCGGATCAAGAACGCGGCCGAGTTCCTGTTTAACATCCGCAATCCGGAAGCCACGGTGAAGCTGGCGTCCGAAAGCGCCATCCGTGAGGTGGTCGGCCAGACCAACCTGCAGGATGCGCTGGCGGGCCGGCGGACCGAGGTGGAACAGAGAACCCAGCAAGTGCTGCAGAAGATCATGGACAGCTATAAGGCCGGCGTCTTCGTCGCCTCTGTAAAGATGCAGAAGGTGGAGCCGCCGCAGCCTGTCATTGATGCGTTCAACGACGTGCAGCGGGCGCGCCAGGATAAGGAGCGCCAGGAAAACGAAGCCAACGCCTATCGCAATGACATCGTGCCGAAGGCCAAAGGTGAGGCCCAACGGATGATCGAGGAAGCGACCGGTTACAAGGAAAAGCTGGTGCGCGAAGCCGAAGGTGAAGCCAAACGGTTCCTGTCGGTATTCGAGGCCTATAAGGGCGGTAAGGAAGTGACCCGCTCCCGGCTCTATCTGGAGCGGATGCAGCAGGTCTTCCGTAATTCCGAAAAAGTCATCGTTGATCCGGGCCAAGGCGGCCAGGGCGTCGTGCCCTATCTGCCGCTGCCCGAGCTTCGCAAGAAGAGCGGAGGGACAAACTAATGAGTAAAGTGGTTCTAGCCGTTCTCGGCATTCTCGTTGCAGCGCTTGGCGTCACCGCCTTCAGCGCGCTGTACACGGTTCATCAGACCCAACAGGCCCTGGTCCTCCAGTTCGGACGCCCGGTGCTGGTTGAGCAACAGCCCGGTCTGCACTTCAAGGTGCCGTTCGTACAAAACGTGATGTATTTCGACCGCCGGATTTTGGATCTCGATCCGCCGGCCCAGGAAGTCATCCTGAACGACCAAAAGCGCATCAACGTGGATTCCTTTGTGCGCTACAAGATCGTCGATCCGTTGGAGTTCCGCAAAGCAGCGTTGACCGATCTCAACTTCCGCAACATTTTCGGGGCGCGCTTGAATGCGGCCGTCCGCGCCGAAGTAGGTAAAGCACTCCTGGGTGATATGTTGTCCGATAAACGAGACGATCTCATGCGGCGCGTGACGGATACGTTGAAGGATCAGGCGACCGAGTTCGGCATCGAAGTGGTTGATGTCCGCATCGGCCGCACCGATCTGCCGGAGGCTACCTCTCAGGCGGTGTACAACCGGATGCGTTCCGACCGTATTGCCGAGGCGGCGCGTCTGCGGTCCGAGGGGGCGGAGATCAAAGCCAAGATTCAGGCGCAGGCCGACCGGGATCGCACCGTTATCCTGGCGGAGGCGCAGCGGACCTCGCAGATTCTCCGCGGTGAAGGCGAAGGGGCGAAGACCAGTATCCTGAACGAAGCCTTTGGTCAGGACCCGGAGTTTTTCAAGTTCTATCGCTCCATGGAGGCCTATGATCAGGCCTTCGGAGAAGGAACGACCATGGTGCTGAGCCCGGATTCGGACTTCTTCAAGTTCTTCAGCAATGAACAAGGCGTCGGCGGCGCAAAGCCCGGTAACTAATTAGTTTCCGGGCCAGCCCCAGATGACGGAACTCTTTACGGCGTTGGCCCTGGCGCTCGCCATAGAGGGGATGCTCTACGCCCTGTTTCCGCAAGCCATGAAGCGGTTCATGGGGCAGGCCTTGGAAGCGCCGGAACAGGTGCTGAGAACGGCCGGATTGGTTGCGGCGATCGCCGGCGCCGCCGTGATCGCCCTGATCCGGATGTGACCTACATAAAATATCGGTGAATACGGGTTTTTTCCCTGTTGTGCCCCCGCTTTTGGATTATATATGTAAACGTCCGAAAAGGCGCATCAGCCGGCGGCGGAATTATCGGGTTCCACCGTTGTCCTCTTGATACGCCTGACCCTTTTGCTAAGCGCGAGGAAGATATAATGCGGCACACTGACGTCCCTGCACGGTCCAAAATTATGACAGCCATCGGCGTTGATAGCCGGGCCGTGCGGATTGTCAATTTCATCCTGTTTTTAGCGGCGGCGTTGATGCTGCTGGCCTCGACCGCGCACAGCCGCGCCGCGCCGGAAA
>JAYQGD010000206.1:0-5471 GCA_038140415.1 Rhodospirillaceae bacterium | reverse complement strand
GTTCCAGGATGTCCATCAGCGACTCGCCGAAGGTTTCCTGGTCGTGCAGGGTCGTTTTCAAGTCATTGAATTTATTACCGATTTTCTCATCGACCCAGTCCCGCCAGTGACGCATCATCGGTTCGGCCGAGGGCGGTACGGGCTGGCCGGTCAGTTTTTCCCGGAGCACCATGCTGACCGCGTCGGCCAGATGGGCTTCCTGCTGCTCCTCGACCAGGTGTAAGCCCTTGTCGTGTGCCTGGGCTTCCTGGAAATCGTAAAGGTTCTTGGCGACGCCGGCAAGGGTGCGGCAGCCCAAGGCCTCCACCCGCGCCTGTTCCGCCGCATCGAACAGGGCCGCGCTGGTGCCGCTCGCCGGACGCTGGCGATTGTAGACGTCGGTATCGTGATAGCGGAGCCGCAACGCAGTGGTGTCCGCTTCACCGCGAAGCACGCGGAGATCGTTGGTGTCGAATTGCCGGGTAGGGGTCGGCAGACGTGCGGTCATGCCTTCGCCGGTCTGCATCAGGCCGTGGGCGCCGGGGGCGAAATTCACCTCCACATCGTCGCGAGCCGCGACCGCCTTGAGGGCGGCTTCAGTGACCCGTTTGACGAGCTCCTGATTGTCCTGATCCATGGTCCGGCCCCAACCTCCAGTTTAGGAGAGGGTGACGTTGGCCGCGGACTCCGGCAGTTCCTCGCCGAAGCAACGCTGGTAGTACTCGGCGATCACCGGGCGCTCCATCTCGTCGCACTTGTTGAGGAAGGTCAGGCGGAAGGCAAAGCCCAGATCGTTAAAGATTTGCGCGTTCTCGCCCCAAATGATCACGGTCCGGGGCGACATCACTGTGGAGATATCGCCATTGATGAAACCGGACCGGGTCAGATCCGCCAATTCCACCATCTTGCTGACGGTCTGGCGGCCTTCGTCGGTATTGTAGGCCGGGACCTTGGACAGCACGATTTCCGCTTCGGCGTCGTGCTCCAGATAGTTCAGCGTGGTGACAATATTCCACCGGTCCATCTGGCCCTGGTTGATCTGCTGGGTACCGTGATAGAGACCGGTCGTGTCGCCCAGACCGACCGTGTTCGCCGTGGCGAACATCCGGAAGAACGGGTGGGGCCGCAGCACCTTGCTTTGATCCATCAGGGTCAGCTTGCCCTCGACCTCCAGCACCCGTTGGATCACGAACATTACGTCGGGGCGTCCGGCGTCGTATTCGTCGAAGACGAGAGCCGTCGGGTTCTGCAGGCACCAGGGCAGGATGCCTTCCTTGAATTCGGTGACCTGCTGGCCATCCTTGAGCACGATCGCGTCCTTGCCGACCAGATCGATCCGGCTGATATGGCTGTCCAGGTTGACCCGGATGCAGGGCCAATTGAGCCGCGAGGCGACCTGTTCGATATGGGTGGATTTACCGGTGCCGTGATAGCCCTGGATCATCACCCGGCGGTTATGGGCGAAGCCAGCCAGAATGGCGAGGGTGGTGTCCCGGTCAAAGCGGTAGGCTTCGTCCAGGATCGGCACGTATTCGTTTCCTTCGGAGAAGGCCGGCACTTCGAGATCGCTGTCGATCCCGAAAACCTGGCGGACGGAAACGGAGATATCCGGTTTTTCGAAGGGAAACACACCCTCCTCGTTTGAAGTGGTCGTAGCTTTGCTCATCAATTTTTCCGATTTCTGCTTCTGATGGGGGCCTTAAGAGACCATCAACTGCATCAATGTCTCATAAGCCTCGTTAACTCTCTTAAATCTCTCTTCGGCGTCCTTATTGCCTTTGTTGGCGTCGGGGTGGTGGCGCTTCACCAGTATTTTGTACCGTGCCTTTACCTCTGCTTCGGTCACCGGATAATTGAGTCCCATCACGGCCAAAGCGCGGCGTTCCGCCGCCAGCGGCGACTTCTTGCGGGGCTCGCTCTCGGACTCACCCGGTCCCATAAATCCGAAAGGATCGTCTATGTCCTCGAACACGGCGTTCGGCTTTGTGCTTCCGCCCGATAATGGCGCGGAGCCCAAGGGCCAGGAGGGCCGGTTCCAAGTGATATCGGATCGTACGGCGGCTTCCACCTCCGCATCGGACATGCCTTCATAATAGTTCCAGGCTTTATTGTAAATCCGTACATGGTCCAGGCAGAACCAATGGAATTCGTTTAGGTTTTCCCGCGAAACCGGCGCCCGAAATTCGCCCGCAGACGCGCAGCCCGACCAGGCGCACAGGCGCTGGTGAGGTTCCCGCAGATAGGCGAAGACATCTTCGACGGTTTGGGACTGATTTTTCATGGGCCCACTATGTAAGTGAGTCCTCGCGAAGGCAAGTGTAGACAGGCCGGAAACCTACAAACCAATAGATAACCACAAAATAAGTGCGGAAATATTCATCAACCCTGGGGTAAATCCCAGGAATACGCCGGTACACCACTGCAATTTATTCTTGAACCAAAATTAAAATGTGAAATTTTGGAGGCTAGTTCTTTTACAGAATTAAAATGTTCAATTCATAATCGATAAAAGAGAATATTGCCCCAATGAGTACCGAATTCCTCCGTAGAAATGTCACCGTAAATGGTCACCGAACAAGCATCAGCCTGGAAACCTCCATTTGGGACGGATTGGCGGACATCTGTTCCCGGGAAGGGTTGAGCGTTAATCAGATTTGCTCCGTGGTGGACGCCAGCCGGGGTCTCGCCAGCCGCACATCCGCCTTGAGGACGTTTATCCTGAATTATTTCCGAATGGTCGCAGACCATCACGAAGGCGGTGCCAGAGGTAAAAAATTGACTCTCGGCGCCCGGCTGGAAAAGTTTATTCAGGACAATTCCGGGGCGATTTAACCGCCGGACATTTGGCTGCAGCTAGTCCGCCGCCGCGTATTCCGGCCACTGACGTTTGACGATCTCCCCATCCGCCGCATAGGCATGGCATGTCCCGATAATAGCGGGCCGGGTCTTCGGCTTCTTCAATTTGGAATGTGAGTTCTTGATCGGGATGACGGTCTGATAGGCCGTCGTCGCCAGCGGGCCGATGATCATTTGGTTGATATGGGTGCAGCCATTGACCCCGCCCAGCTTCTCCCGCACCGCCTTGGTCCAGCCGCCGGTGATCTTCAGGCCTTTGAGCCGGGCGATATTGCCGGTGATGTTCGGACAAATATTGTACGGCGACGCCTCGGTCGAGGCTTCAGCTTCCTGCACCACCAGGTTATCGTCCACGGTCAGTCTGATCACCATGTCATGGACCGGCTGGCCGCTGGCCACAAGCCCGCGATCCTGGTTGGTGAAACTGTAGGATTTGGTGTCGGTGATCCGGCCTTCGATATCCCAGAGACCGTCTTCCCGTTCATAGCCGACGCAGCGGATTTCCCGAGTGTGGATTTCCTTGCGGGCGGCGGGTTGTGACAGCGGCATGGTCGCTTGCTCCTTTATTCCATGGCACGCGGTATAGGCAGAGTCCTGGACCGCGTCAATTAGCCGGCTTGAAGTCGTCTTTCTCCATCAGCCAGGAGGTGATGAACCCGAACACCAGCCCCCAGAACGGCGCGCCGATGTTAAAAATCGGCTCGCCCGCCAATGTCACCAGGAACGAAATCAGCGCGCCAAAGGTGAACTTACCGCTGAACGAGACGACAAAGGCGGACTGGAGAATTCGGATCAGGGCCAGCCCGGCGAGAGTGGCGATGAAGGCCGGCGGGGTGGCCAGCAGAAACTTGGTAAAGGTCGGCGCATAGATCCCGAACAGGATCGCCATCAGGCAGATGCAGATCGCCGCCGTGTATTGGCCATTCTTGTCGTCGCTGCTGGACAGGATGGCGTTCACCGGACCGGTCAGGCAGGTGGAGACGCTGCCGAACAGGCCGGCGAAGATGGACCAGGCGCCGCAGGCCCCGGTGATGGTGTTAATCGGCGGCGTGTAGCCCCGGTTGGTGAGGATCGCGATGCCCTGAGCGTTCTGCGCCGCCAGAACGGTGACCGCCAGGGGCACGACCAGTTCGACCATGGCGGCGGCCGAGAATTCCGGGACATAAAAATTCGGCGAGGCCAGCTCAAAGGCGATCTCGGCTTCCGGATCGAAGGAGCCGGTCAGGACGACCGCCAAAATACCGACGACAAGCACCCCGATCATCGGTGGCAGCTTCGCCGCGACCTTGGCATT
This sequence comes from Rhodospirillaceae bacterium, assembly GCA_038140415.1. Taxonomy (GTDB): domain Bacteria; phylum Pseudomonadota; class Alphaproteobacteria; order Rhodospirillales; family UBA2165; genus JAYPHU01. The sequence goes on along the minus strand of JAYQGD010000206.1, from coordinate 1,342 downwards.
GAGAGAGAGAAGCACGAACACAGCGGTCATAGAGCCGGCGATCAGCGGGGCGTCAAACAGCGACTGGATCCAATCCAGGCCGAACTGCAGAAACACGCCGGCGACCATGGCCATCACGATGGGCATCGGCAGATATGACGTGATTTTCTTCACGCTGCCGCTGAGCCCCAGGATCATCAGCAATACGCCGGTGCCCAGAAACGCACCGATGATTTCCGGGAAGCTGAGATGGGTCAGCGCCGGTCCCACCAGGACCGAGCCGGGGATGGTCCAGAAGAACACCAGTGGCTGGCGGTACGCGATGGAGGCAATGATGCCCAGAACCCCATTGAAGACGAAGGAAGCGAATATCCAGGAAGACAGATCGGATTCCGTCAGCCCGCCCTTGAGCCCGATATTGAGCACGATGGCGATCGGGGCCGAGGCGGCGAACAGAAACGCGATAAGGGCGTTGCTGACATGAACCGGCGAGATGTCCGAGAGGATTTGCGCCGGGCCGGGCAGGGGGTGGTGAATGGGTTCGAGGGCCACTGGGTCGCCTAAGGTGATGGAGCTAATCGGTGCGCAGTTTTCCCCACCAGACGCGCAAGAGCAAGCCCGAGCGCCGTCGTGTCTGGACAAATATGACCGTGTCAGTCACTCTCCCGCCGCCTTGTCGGAGGCCCGAGATCAAAGGAGAGTCCAAGTGCAGTATTTCGTGTGGGGCGTGAACGCCGAAAATGTGTTGGAGAAACGCCGGGAGATTGTTCAGACCCATTGGGACTTTATCGCCCAATATGATGACCAGTTGATCCAGCGCGGGCCGGTGATGGACATGAAGGATGTGTCCAACGTCCTGGGCTCGACCCACATCGTCGAGGTGGACACCAAGGAACAGGCGGAGGTCTTCGCCTTTGACGAGCCCTTCTACAAGAACGGGGTGTTCAAAGACGTCCGGATGATGGGCTTCGAGCTGGAGCTCGGCCGGACCCAGTTTGTGTTTGAGAGCAACCCCGATTGGCCCCGGTTCTTTGTGTATTGTCCTGCCAAATCCGCGGGCGATCCAAAACGCAAAGAACTGCGGGACGACCACCAAGCCTACTGCAAGGACTTTGACGAGAACTTCGTGTGCCGGGGGGCGATCCTGGCCGAGGACGGCTCCTGGAACGGGCAGATTTTCTTCATGGAGACGGAAGACGTCTCGGTCGTCGAGGTGTTCCTGGAGGATGATCCCTACAACGCCGCCGGCCTCTACGCGGAGACCCTGATCAACCGTTGGACCATGGGCGGTCCCCGGAATCTGAACGCCGGCGGTGCACTCGATAAATAGCGGCGTTGGCCGGGCTTAAACCGCCCGGTCGCT
>JAYQGD010000205.1:0-5492 GCA_038140415.1 Rhodospirillaceae bacterium | reverse complement strand
GACTTGCCCAGGATTTCCTTGGTGGTGCCGACGGAAAACAGCACATTGTGGTCGTCGTCCAGCTCGAACAACAGGTCCGCACGGAAGAAAGCGAGCGCGACAAAACGCTGCATGTTTTGCATCAGATCGGGGCTGCTTGCTTCCATTTTACCCATGGGACTTTGATGATTGCCTAGGTATTAAGTCGGGCACGATAGGGGACAATTTTCAAGGGACATTCTGATCAAAACCATAGGGTTAAACCCGGAGACGCACCATGCGGGTTTAGCTGGCCGGACCCTATCGTTTTCCATAAACTGCACACCAACCATCAACCAAAAGAGTAGGGGGTGCCACATGACGCACTGGCTGCGGTTCGACCACGAAAATCAGACGAAAATCGGCACACTGACCGGGGAAGTGATCCAAATTCATGAAGGGGACCTATTCGACGGGCCCACGGACACCGGTGAAACCGTGCATTTGGGGGAGGTTTCCCTGAAAACGCCCTGCGATCCGACCAAAGTGGTGGCGCTCTGGAACAACTCCAAGACTACCGCCGAAAAGCAGAACCTGGAAAAGCCGGATTTTCCGCTGATTTTCCTGAAAGCGCCGCATACATACATCGCGGCGGGGGAAACCATCCGTAAACCCGCCGGCTATGACGGGCGGGTGATTTTCGAGGCCGAACTGGGCGTGGTCATCGGCAAACGCTGCAAAGGGGTCAGCCTGGCGGACGTCGAGAGCTATATTTTCGGGTATACCTGCATCAATGACGTCACCGCGACCGATCCGCTGCGCGAAAACCCGAGCTTCGAACAATGGACTCGATCCAAAGGCTTTGACACCTTCACGCCGATGGGACCGGTGATCGCGACGGAAATCCCGGCTGATCCGATGATTAAAGGTGTGCTCAACGACCGGGAACGGCAGAATTACCCCTTAAGCGATCTGTTCTACGGACCGAAAGAAGTGGTGCACATGCTGTGTCAGGAAATGACGCTTGAAGCGGGAGATATCATCTCGCTCGGCACCAGCGTCGGCGCCGTCCCGATGAAACCCGGCCAGACGATCGAAATCGGCATCGACGGCATCGGCGTGCTGTCGAACGTCTTTGACGAGTAGGGGGCGCCGGCTCCCATATTAAGTCATCCATGGGCCCGCGCAGCGGTGACCCGTGGACCCATGTGTAAAACCACGAAGTTCACAAAGAACACGAAGTGGGTGTTTATCAATCGTCCACACTCTAATCCGTCACCCGCGGACTTTGTCCGCGGGTCCATGTTAAATGTGGATGCCCGGATCAAGTCCGGGCATGACGGCATTGTGGGTGAGCGCCTGACAGGACCAGAGGTACGGCACCCTTCGTAAACTTCGTGTGCGTCGTGGTTAGTTAAAAAGCCACTCAACAACGTCATGTCCGAGTCTTGTACCCGGACTTGATCCGGGTATGCGAAGCAGTTGTCGGGTATCTGATGACGGTCTCTGAGATACCCGAGAATTGGTCCCAGTTGACACTGGTCCCAACTCGGGCATGACGACGTAGGGAGAAAGAGGGAACTCCGTCCGAGGACCCCTCCAATCCAGGCCCTAATCCTCCGGCCTCGCTATGCATAAATGTCGCATAATATATATTATGTATTTTTTTATGATTGATAATTTTTATCTTTATATCAATAACTTGTGGAACTAACCGCAGAGCGATGATTCACGAAAAATTCGGATATGACACGCTCCCTAGCGCAGCCTCATCAGATGATCACTCTGCCGCTATAAAAGTAAAAATATCATTGCTATATCGGTTCGATGAGCACGTCAAAAATCAGCGCCGCCGGACGCCGCCGAAGCGCGTCCCCACTCTCAACACGTCAATGGAAAGATCAGGCCGTCGCCTTGGTGAACAGCCGGAAGAAATTCTCGGTCGTCAACGCGCCCAGATCACTGAACGGCACGCCGAGCAATTCGGCGACCTTATCGGCCGTATGAACGACAAAAGCCGGCTCGTTGCGTTTGCCCCGATGCGGGATCGGCGCCAGGAACGGCGAATCCGTCTCGACCAAAACCCGGTCATGGGGCAAATCCTTGACCACATCGCGGAGGTCATCGGCGTTCTTGAAGGTCACAATCCCGGACAGCGAAATATACATACCCAATTCAAGCGCACAGTCGGCCACGGCGCGACCGGTGCTGAAGCAATGGATAAGCCCCGGAAATGCGCCGCCGGCGTTAAATTCATCCCGCAAGACCTCGATGGTTTTCTCGTCAGCGTCCCGCGTATGCACGATCAGCGGCAGGCCGGTTTCCCGGGCGGCACGGATATGGGTGCGGAAATTGCGTTCCTGAATGTCCCTCGGGCTGTTGTCATAGAAGAAATCCAGCCCGGTTTCGCCGATGCCGACGACTTTCGGATGTTGGGCCAGCTCAACCAGGGTCTCAACATCGGTTTCCGGCTCTTCACCGCTGTCATGCGGATGAATGCCGACGGTGCAGAAAATATGGTCGTGGGCCTCTGCAATCTTGCGGATATCGTCGAATTCGCTGAGCCGGGAGCAAATGCAGACCATGTGCGTGATCCCGGCCTCGCCGGCGCGGGCCAAAACGTCCGGCAATTCCTCGACCAGGCCCGGATAATTCAGATGGCAATGACTGTCGACCAGCATGTTTTCGCCCGATTGCTATTGGTTTCGCCGGAAACTACTGTAGCCGGGCGGCGGTGAAAAGCGCCGTTTCTTTATCTTTTGAGGCAAAGCCCATGAAAATCGCCGTCACCAACCCGTTTATCCACCTGTTGCCGCACCTGAAGGACGAACTTCTGGCCGAGTATCCGGACACCAAGTTCAAGCCCGTGGGCCCGAAATTCACCAAGGAAGAGCTGATCGCCTTCTGTGAGGGCTGCGATGCGGCGATAATCGGGCTCGACCCGTTCGATGACGAGGTGCTGACCGCCCTGCCCGATCTGAAGATCATTTCGCTGTGTTCCGCCGGCACCGACCATATCGACCCGGCGGCCCTGAAAAAGCACGGCGTCCGCATGAACTGGGTGCCCGGCATCAACCATATCGCGGTGTCCGAGATGGCGGTGAGCTGCATGATCAACATCCTGCGCAATATCCACACCCAGAACCGCATCCTGCACACCGGTGAATGGCCCACGGATCGCCGGCCCGGCACATATCTGCAGGGCAAGACCGTCGGCATTCACGGCTGCGGCCATATCGGCAAGGAAGTGGTCAAGCGCCTAAAACCCTTCGGCGTGGAGATTTTGGCCTGCGACCGGCTGGATTTCTCCGAGTTCTACGAGGAACACGGCGTCCGCGCCGTGGATCAGGAGACCCTGTGGGCGGAATCGGAGGTCATCAGCATCCATCTCAGCCGGAATTCCACCACCATCGGCCTCTATTCGGCAGAGGTGCTGGATAAATTGCGGGACGGGGTTTACCTGGTGAACACCGCGCGGGGCCGGATGATCGACGAAAAGGCCCTATGTGAGCGGCTGAAATCCGGCAAGATCGCCGCCGCGCACCTGGACGTGTTCGAGATCGAGCCGGTGACCGAGGTGTTGGAGCTGTTCACCCTGCCGAACTTCATGGCGACGCCCCACATCGGCTCCGGCGCGATCGAGGCGTTCGAGGCCATGAGCCGCTCCGGCATCGAAGGTCTCAAGAACAACTATATCCCTGAGCCGGGCGTTTATCCGTTTGATTAGGCCGTTTGATTAGTTTCCGCTGACCAAGGCAAGAAGCGCGTCCATCTCGGCCGGCGGCGCATCGCCGCACCAGGCGCATTGGTGATCGGGGCGCACCAGCACGTAGTCTTTGCCGAAAACCTCCCGGGCGTGGGGATCCTCCAGGCTAAGCACGCTCAGCGGAATATTTTGCGCGGAAGCGGCTGCGGAATCCCCTGAATCATATGAATATTTCCCGGTGAAATCGATCAGCGTAAAGCCCGGCCCCAGCCGGCTGTAGAGGTCTGCGCCGTCCTGCAGGAACACGCTGGGGATGCGAAGGCCCGGCGCCGCCATCGGCTGATAGCGGAGCGGATCAAATGCCGGCGGTGTTGCGCCCGAATGATCGATGATGGCGGAGTCCCCATAGCAGTACCCCTGCTCGATCCCGAAGCTTTCGTTTTCATGATTGCCGATGGATTTCAGCCGCTCCCCCTGCGCCGCCCGCGCCTCGTCGCCGGCCGCGCCGTCTTCGAACAGATCGTCGGGCCAGTCTTCGGCCACACGACCCCGGGTCAGCGCGTGATCGCGGGAGCCTTGGCAGTTGCGCAATCCCACCGGCCGGCGCTCGGTCTCATAACTCTCCAGCAGCCCTGCCCCGCCCCAGCCGCTCACCACGGCCGCCAGCTTCCAGCCCAGATCAATGGCGTCGCCGATGCCGGTGTTCATGCCGTAGCCGCCGGTGGGCACATATTGATGGGCCGCATCGCCGGCCAGAAACACCCGGCCCTCTCGATAGCGATCCGCCACGACCAGGCGCGACATCCAGTCGTTGGCCTGGGTGACGTCGCACTCAATCGGTCCGCCGGTGAAGCCGAACAGGACCTGCTTGGGATCCAGCGCGTCGAAGTCGCTGTCTTGCGGGACAATGGCGTGCAGGGTCCAGATGTCGCCGCCGTCCTGGCTCACCATGGTGCCGTGGGTGGCGGATTGGTAGTGCCAGGCCCGGCCCCAGCGCTCCAGCACGGCTTTGTCGGGCGAGGTAAAGTGGATGGAATAGCGCCGGCGGAAATTCTCATCGCCCTCCAGTCCGATGCCGAGAGACCGCCGGACCAAAGAGCCGCCGCCGTCGCAGCCCGCCAGATAGGCGCAGGTGACCGTTTCGGTGCGATCTTCTTCTTCGTATTCCAGCTCCACCGCCACATGATCGCCCTGGTCGGTAAAGCCCGCGACCCGGCAGTTATAATCCAGCTGGATCAGCGGCGAGGCCAGCGCGTGATCCCGCAAAATGGGTTCCACCACCACTTGGGTGATGCGCATGGGCGCCTCGGTCGACCGCGCGCCGTCATTGGCGGCCCGCACCATGGCCAGATGCTCCGCCGGGCTCGGATAGACGAACCGGTAAAGCTCGTGGCCCCGCATATGGGTCACCCAGGACACATCGAACGGATGATCATCGGGGACGGCGGCGGCGCGTAAGCGCTCCGCCACACCAATTTTCCGGAACAGCTCCATCGAGCGGCTGTTGGTGATGTCCATCTTGGGATGCCGGGTCGGACCCTCGTTGCGCTCCGCCACCCGGCAGCGCACCCCGTGTGAGGCCAGCGTCAGCGCGAGGGTGAGGCCCACCGGCCCCCCGCCGGCGATCAAAACCGGGATGTCTGTGTTCGTTGTCATCCGCGGAGTATAGTGGGGGAAATCTAACTCGTCATCCACGGCGTCTTGCCTTCATATTTAGTCATCCACGGGCCGCCAAAGGCGTGACCCGTGGACCCACCTTAAAAACAACATGGGTACGCGGATCACGGCCTGACGGCCGGTCCGCGCATGACTAAATGGAGGAGAGGCA
>JAYQGD010000204.1:0-5502 GCA_038140415.1 Rhodospirillaceae bacterium | reverse complement strand
CTGTAGATATTGCGGAATTGCTGGAGGCCTCGATCTCACAAACGCTTCCCCTAGCGTTGAACCGGGACATCAAGATCACTAATCGAGTTCCGGTAGCCGGCCCGTCCCGGCTTTGGACCGATAAAATGCGGATTGGGCAGGTGCTGCGGAATATCCTATCGAACGCCGTGAGGTACAACAAAGTCGGCGGTCAAATCACTCTGGCGGGGGAGGCCATGGCGCCCGGATGGTATCGCCTCTCTATCACGGATACGGGGCAGGGGATATCCGACGACGATGCGGAGAAAGTGTTTGAGCCCTTTGATCGTTTAGGCATGGAAAGCGGCGCCGTACCGGGCACGGGCATCGGTCTGACCATCTGCAAACAGATTATGGACGCTGTCGACGGGCGGATCGGCTTTGACACTGAGATTGGCGTCGGGACGACTTTCTGGATCGAACTGCCCGTCGCGCCGGCCGAAGATTAAAGGGGTCGCCTATTCAGCCGCCTCCAGCTCCCGTTCCGGCTGGAAGGTGCGCCAGTCCTGGGACTTGGGCAAAATCCGCTCATAGGTGCGGAGATCGACGTGGCGAATACCGTCCGGGCTGGTGCCGATGGCGTCGCCGCCGGCGGCGACGTCTTCCGCCGCTTTCAGCATTTGCTGGCGGAACTTGACGATGGAGAGATCGCTGGAGCCAAGGATTTCGTCCGACCGGTCGGTGATCGGCCCCATGGATTCCCACATGGCCATGTCCTGCGCCGGGATACCGGGGATGCCGGTAAAATCGCCCTTCTTCATGGCGGCCCGGTCCTGCTTATACCAGTTGTCCAGGTTCAGGAACTTGTCATAGTTCTCATCAAGCTCGACGCCGACCCGCGCTGCGCAGAACTTGCGCCAGTCGTCCTGGCTGATGCCCTTTTCCGGGTCCGGATGCCAGGCGATCCAGTAGAACATGGTGTTCTCATCATCCATGGGGAACAGAATCTGCGACAGGTGATACTGGTTGTTCGGCGGAATCAGCACGGTGAACGGCGCGATGAAGGTGGTAGTCCGCACATAGACATTATTGTCCGGATCGACGATGGGCCTGCGCAGCGCCGCATAGGTGAAGCCGTAATCGGTCATCTCGATTTCCAGCTTGGGCGACTTGTCGTTGGACGGGCGCAGCCAGGCGTCTTCGGTCGCGGTGGAGCCCTCCACGTTTTCCGCCGCCGGCATGTTGGTGGAATGCAGGCTGGAACTGTGGGCGGAATCGATGGAACCCTCCAGCACTTGCGCCCAGTTACACTCGGTCCGGATCTTCACCACGCTGGTCTTGATGCCGGGGAAGGGCGCCCAGGCCGGCGGCTGGAACGGGGTCATGCTTTCCGCCGGGCCCAGATAGACCCAGACGAAACCACCGCTTTCCTCCACCGGGAAAGCCCGGTGCTTGATGGATTTCATTTTACGTTCGGCATTGGGCTCCGACGCCATGTCGAGGACCGTGCCGTCGACGGCGAACTTCCAGCCGTGATAGAGGCAGCGCAGGCCGCATTCTTCATTGCGGCCAAAAGACAGAGAGGCCTTGCGGTGAGGGCAGCGGTCATCCAACGCGCCCAGCTTGCCCTCCGAATCCCGGAAGACAACGACCCATTCACCCAGCAATTTGGTGCGCACCGGGGTGCCGTCGGGCTCCGCCACTTCTTCGGACAGGCAGGCCGGCAGCCAATGGCAGCGCATCAATTGACCCATGGGCGTGTCCGGGCCGACTCGGCACAACGTGTCATTCTGTTCCTTGGTAAACATGGTTCGCGAACCTCACTCTGATTGCGTCTTGCCTCTTTGCCCACTCGGACAAGAGTTTCTTGATAAACGCTTTTCCAGCGCATAAACTTAGGTACCTAAGTTTTTTAGCGTAAGACCTCCTCTGAGTCCAGAGGCTATTTATTCGGAGGTGCCGCGCATGGCGGGCCCACTAACTAAAGAGTCCATCCGCCTAGGCGTTGCCGGGCTGGGCCGAGCGTTCACCGTCATGGTGCCGACGTTCACGGCGGACCTGCGGGTTGAGCTTGTGGCCGGCGCCGATCCAAGGCCAGAGGCGCAGACGCAGTTCGAGGCGGAGTTCGGCGGCGTCTCCTTCGCCTCTCTGGAGGAGCTCCTGGCCGGTGCCGAGGTGGATGCGGTCTATCTGGCGACCCCGGTGCCTTTCCATCTGGAGCAGGTGAAAATTCTGGCGGCGGCGGGCAAGCATATCCTGATGGAAAAGCCGATGGGGCTGACCATCGAGGAATCCCAAGAGATGACCCGGATCGCCCGGGACGCCGGCATTCATATGATCGTCGGGCACAGCCATAGCTTCGATGCGCCGATCCGCTTGACCCGTGAGTTGATTGAGGCCGGCGAGATCGGGCGCGTGCGTATGATCACGGCGATGAACTTTACCGATTTCATGTACCGGCCGCGCCGCCCGGACGAGCTGATCACCGAACAAGGCGGCGGCGTGGTGTTCAGCCAGGGCGCGCATCAGATCGATATAATTCGGTTGCTCGGCGGCGGCATGGTGAAGTCTGTCCGTGCGGTCACCGGGCAATGGGACCCGGCGCGCCCGACGGAAGGGGCGTACTCGGCGCTGCTGACCTTTGAGAACGGCATGGCGGCGACGGCGGTCTATTCGGGCTACGCGCATTTCGACTCGGATGAATTTGTCGGTTGGCGGTCGGAATTGGGCGGGACCAAAGACCCGGATGTCTATTGGACCGCGCGGGATAATCTGGCCAAGGCCACGGAAACGATTGTCGAGGCCGACCTGAAAGCCGCCCGGAATTTCGGCGGCTCACAGTACACGCCGGCGGGCAGCGGGCAAACGGATTTGGCGCATCAGCATTTCGGCAGCCTCATTGTATCCTGCGATCAGGCCGATCTCCGGCCGTTGCCGTGGGGCGTTATGATCTACGGAGACCAGGACCGCAGCAGTTTGGAACTGCCGCCGCCGGACGTGCCGCGGGTCGAGGTGATTGATGAACTCGCCATGGCGGTCTGGGACAATGTCGCGCCGCGCCACGACGGTGACTGGGCGACCGCCAGCCTGGAAGTGTGTCTGGCGATCCTGGAGTCGGCCAAGACCGGCAAGGACGTGGAGTTATCTCATCAATGTGCGCCGGCCGGGTAGGGGGGCGGGTGAGCAACGAAACCCAACTGATCCTCAACCACTGGCGGGACGCCGTGCCCGATGACCGGATGGCGCACCTGATCCGGGACGTTGCCCGCGCGCTGGAACGGAGCCTGCAATCGCGTCTCGCGGACTATGACATCCCGTTCGGGCACTGGACGTTTCTGCGTGTGCTGTGGGAGCGAGACGGCCTCACCCAGCGGGAGCTCAGCCACGCCGCCGGGGTCAAGGAAGCCACCACCACCATGGTGGTCCGGCAGATGGAAAAAAACGGCCACGTTGTCCGCAAACATGTGGGCGACAACCGGCGCAAGCAGCATGTCTTCCTGACCGAGACCGGCAAGGCGCTGAAGGATGAACTGATCCCGCAGGCGATCGAAGTAAACCAGATCGCCATGAAAGATCAGGCGGACAGCGACATCGCCGGAATGCGGGCGCTGCTGCTCAACATGATTGAAAATCTGGCGGAAGAAGAGACGGCAGGCTAAGGTCCGGGGCGAGGGAGGCTTTCATGCGCACGTACAAAATTGCCGCCATTCCCGGCGACGGGATCGGCGCGGAAGTGATCGATGCGGGGTTGCAGGTGCTGGCGGCTCTGGCGGCGCGGGACGGCGGGTTTGCGCTGAACGTCGAGAGCTTTCCCTGGGGCACGGATTATTACCTGGAGCACGGGCAGATGATGCCGGACGATGCGCTGGCGACGCTTCGGCCCTTTGACGCGATTTACTTCGGTTCCGCCGGCGACCCCCGCGTGCCGGACCATATCTCCCTTTGGGGGTTGCGGCTGGGAATCTGTCAGCGGCTGGATCAGTACGCCAATGTGCGGCCGGCGCGATTGCTGCCCGGCATCGACGGGCCGCTCAGTAATGTCGGTCCCGATGATCTCGATTGGGTCATCGTCCGGGAAAATTCCGAAGGCGAATATGCCGGGGTCGGCGGCCGGGTGCATACGGGCCTGCCGGAAGAAGTGGGCATGGACGTGGCGGTTTTCACCCGGAACGGCGTCGAGCGCATCCAGCGCTTTGCGTTTGAGCTGGCGCAGTCCCGGCCCCGCAAGAAGCTGACCCTGGTCACCAAATCCAATGCCCAGCGCCATGGGCTGGTGTTTTGGGACTCCATCTTCGAGGAGGTGAAACAGGATTTTCCCGATGTGGAGACCGACAAGATGCTGGTGGATGCGATGACCACGCGGATGGTGCTGGACCCGAAGTCCATCGATACGGTGGTGGCGACCAATCTGCACGCGGACGTACTGTCCGACCTGGCGGCGGCCCTGACCGGCTCTCTCGGCATCGCGCCGACGGCCAACCTGCGGCCCGAGCGGGACGCCCCCAGCATGTTCGAGCCGATCCATGGGTCCGCCTTTGACATTATGGGCCAGGGCATCGCCAATCCCGTCGGCGCCTTCTGGACGGCGTGCATGATGCTGGAACATGTAGGCGAGGAAACCGCCGCGACCGCGTTGATGCGGGCGGTGGAACGGGTCACCGAGGACGGCAAGGTCCTACCCCGCGATCTGGGCGGCACGGCGACAACGGCAGAAGTGACCGAGGCGGTGATCGCCGCGGTCGAGGGCCGCAACGCTTAAAGACTAAGGATTAATCCCGGTCTTCCATGCGGAAGCCCATGGCGGCTTCGTAGGCGTCTTTGACCTCGTCCGGCTGGCCCGCCTGGAACACGAAGCGCTTGGTGGACCGGGCCAAGATGCTTTTCTCGTCGGCCAATTGTTCCTGGGTCAGGCCTTCCTGCATGATCTTCCGCGCAATAATCGGCAGTTCAATGCAGTTGTTGGCCTTCTCATCGCGGACAACGGCCATAGGGTCAGCATTGCCGTTCTTTTCGATTAGTTCCATATCCTTGAAGAACTGCTGACGGACCATGTGGATGCCCCGGTCGCTTTTGCCCAGGGTTTCCTTGGTGCGGTCGGCGAAGGTGCCCTGGCCGACCCAGGCGATGAAATCCTGGTTCATCACATGGCTGTCGATCCAGCGCCCGGTCTCCGGGTCCTTGATGGGGGAATTCCAAGCGGGGATGCTGTCCTGCTTGAAGGGTTCCCGGCCCTGGGGCACCCGGTTCAGGAACCAGCCGACGCTGAGCGTGGTCTCATCATCGATCGGCACCCGCCATTCGAAATGCTCGCCGGTGAACAGGCAGTTGGGCCAGAGGCACACCCGGCCCACGGTCCAGAGCGGATTGTCTTCGTCCGTGTCGGTGCGCACTCGGTGATAGCTGAACCCGTACTCGAATTCCTTGAAATCCAGCTTGGTGTGGGTGGGCGAATAGGGTCCCTCATCGCCGCGCAGCCGCTGGCTCCAATTGGCGTGCATCCATTCGAAATGCACCGGGTCGATGGAGTTTTCCTGACACTGGAAC
>JAYQGD010000203.1:0-5509 GCA_038140415.1 Rhodospirillaceae bacterium | reverse complement strand
GGCAACATACTTACGATTGTCGATGAAGCTCACCTGATCCTGCGTTGCATCACTGAGGGGAGCGATATCTGAATACGACTTTTCGGCGATTACGGCGCCGCCAACCTCGGCACCACAAAACGACGCGAGTTGATGGATATCAAAGGGCCCCGAAACCGTATAAAAACGGGGATCCGCCATGATTACTTCCCGATTTTGGACAAATCGTCAGGTAGTTTGAAACTGGCTTTATTCTTGTTGATGACGTCGATCACCAAATTTGTGAGATCAAGCCGGTCATCCCGAAGAAGGACGGCGCGCCTGTCGAATATTAGGGTGAATTTATGCGTCTTGGATATTTCCAAGAGCGCCTTGCCCTTTTCCTTCTCAAGCTCCCGATCAGCAACTGCACGCAATTTCAGCAAGTCTTGGGTCAGTTGCTGAGAACGGCGCCGGCCGTCGACTACTTTACGACGATACTCCGCCGTCGCCTTTTGAAAGGCCTCCGGCGCCAGAATATGTTTTTTCTGCTGAAGTTCTTCGCCTTCTTTCCGGAGATCGTTCTCCATAGCGCTGATTTCCTGGCGGAAGGCCTTACGCCGGGCGCTAATTTGCTTAGCCATGTCGATGCTCATCAGTGCTTTGCGAGTGATCTCGTCAAGATCGACAATACCTAATCTAATCTGGCTTGGTTCCTGCGCCTGCACAGGCTGACTGACCACCCACAGAGGAAGCGCTAAAACGAACAGAAACGACAGCAGACCGTTTTTTTTCAACATACCTTAAAACCTCGTACCGAAATTAATACGTAGGGTCTCAGTTTCATCGAGGCTTTCTTTCATGATCGGGAAACCGAAATCAACGTTTATTGGTCCAAACGGCGAATTCCAACCGACACCGGCGCCGACGGATGCCCGAACACTTGCCTCATCGAACACATTTGAATCAGACGGATTAACGGTACCGAGACTACCAAAATCAGAGAATATGCGTCCGGAAATCCCGAGCTCCTCCGGCAAACCGAGCGGCAATACAAGCTGGAGTGAACCACTATACATCCATTCACCACCCAAGGCATCCTTACTCACCCTATCGCGCGGACCGACGCCGGATGACGCGAAGCCACGCAACGAGTCGCCGCCAAGAAAGAAACGATCAGGAATTTCAACATCTTCACCGAGTCCAAGTATGTGTCCGGCTTTTCCCGTAAGAGAGAGTGTCCAATTCTTTGCCAAAGGATAATATTGAGCCGCAGCCAATTCATTCCTGAGGAACCTGACGCTGCCACCAAGACCCGCCACCTCGTTGCTCAACCTTGTAATGAACCCCTTGGTCGGGGTAACCCGGCTGTCCCGTTTATCGAGGGTCAGCGCATGACCGACGAGAGACACATACCGCTCGCCCTCTTGTGCCTTGATCAAGGTCGCGGCATTCGCAGAAACATCCTCGATTTCGGAATAATTGAGCCGGTACTTCCAAGATTGACGTAAAAATTCGCTGAGCGGATAGCCGGCCCGTAAACCGAAACCGGTCTCCCGTGAATTGTATGAGCTAGTATCTTGCAGATCGCGGCGAAGGTGGAAAACATCAACGCCAGCCGCGATATCACGATCCAGAAAGTAAGGTTCTGTGAAAGCCAAATTGACGGTGCTTCTCTCAGCGGCAATCGTCGTTGCGACCGAAACACGTTGCCCTCTACCAAGGAGGTTTCGTTCAGACACGTTCACATCCAACAGCGGGCCGGCATCAGTCGAAAAGCCCACACCGAAATTCAAAGATCCGGTGGATTTTTCCTGCACCTCAACCTTGATGATTGCCTTGTCCGGAGAACTACCCTGCTCTCGATCTACTTTCACGCGTTCGAAAAAATTCAGATCCTGAATACGCTGCCGTGAACGCCGCAACTTACTGGCGTTAAACGCATCGCCTTCTACTAACTTAAACTCACGCCGGATGACTTTGTCGATCGTTCTAACGTTGCCGACAATATCGATGCGTTCGACGAACACTCTCGGCCCTTCCCTCACTTCAAAGGCAATGGCGATTTCCTGAGTATCCTTGTTCCGGCTGACCTTCGGCCGCACCTCAACAAAAGCGAAGCCTTTATTGCCAACGGCATCGGTCAGATTTTCGATGGTCTCATCGACGAGAGAGTTGTTGTACCAATCGCCCTTCTTCATCGTCAGAGCGGGAGACAACGCGGCACTGTCCAGGCCCTTGATGCCGCTGATCAGCGTGATATCCCCAAACTTGTATCGCTTGCCTTCGTCTACGCTGAACGTGATGAAAAAGGCCTTACGGTCCGGCGTCAGCTCGGCGACAGCGGAATCAACGCGGAAGTCGGCATAGCCCTCACTCAAATAAAATCGGCGTAATAATTCCCGATCAAAGGTCAGGCGGTCAGGGTCATAGGTGTCGTCTTCAGCAAAAAACCGGTACCAAATAGCTTCCTTCGTGCGAATTACCGAACGCAGATCACCGTCATCAAATTCACGGTTGCCGACAAAGCGAATAGTGCGAACCTTGGTCAGCGGACCTTCGTCGATGTCGAAAACCAGGTCAGCCCGGTTCTGCGGAAGCTGAATAACCTTAGGTTCAATCGTCGCACCAAATCGGCCATTAACGCGGTACACATCCAATAGTCGTTTCACATCGTTCTGGACTTTGGTGCGGGTAAAGACCACTCGCGGGCGCAAAGTGACTTCCGGGCGCAATAGATCATCTTCGATCCGAAGATTACCCTCGAAGGCAATCCGGTTGATGACCGGGTTTTCGACGACTTTGACGATCAACGCGTCGGCTTGTTTCTGAATGACCACATCAGCAAACAGTCCGGTCGCAAAAAGACTTTTTAGAGACTGATCCACGCGTCGGTTATCGAACCGATCGCCTTCCTGAACTAAAAGATAGGACCGGATCGTCCCCGTCTCAATCCGCTGATTGCCTTCAATGACAATCTCGCGAACTGTTTCCGGGGATTGCGCACGCGCGTCAGCCGCCGTCAAAAACGGCAGCAGAAGAACTGCAAAGATCGCCAAGTACCGTGTCCAGCCCAACGGTTACTCCCCCTGAGGATTCAATGACTTACATAACCATTATGTGGTCAAGAATCTTGTCTTTATAAAACACAATGTCGTTCCAAGTCACGAAGACAAATAGAGCGACGATTAACGCTAATCCTACCCGGAATCCGTATTCTTGCGCGACCGGCCCCAGTGGCCGGCCACGGATGGCTTCAATTGTATAGAATGCCAGATGTCCTCCGTCCAACAGCGGTATCGGAAAGAGGTTAATCAATCCTAAATTTATCGACAGGATAGCCAAAAAGCTAATGAAGGCCGCCACCCCATTTTCGGCTACCTCGCCGGAAATGGCGGCAATCCTCAGAATGCCGCCCAACTGTTTGGCCGACTGCTCACCGGTAAATATGTTGCCGATAAATCCGAGTATCCGCGCCGTCATGGCATAGGTTCGTTCAACCCCCATCCACGTGGCGGTAAACGGATCCTGCCGTTCATACCTCAACTCACCGGGATCAACCATGACGCCGATAAGGCCAACTTTAATTTTCTCCCCATTGGCATCTTCGATTTCTTGAGGTTGCGGTATCAGAACCAGATTTAATTCCTTATCACCACGCACCAGTACGGTTGCCAGCGGTTTATCAGCACTCGCTCGAACCACCCGCTGTAAATCACTGAAGAACGTAATTTTGTCAGCGCCCAACTGGATAATCCGATCGCCTTTCTCCAGCTTGGCTTCTGCGGCGGCGCTTCCGGGCTGGACGGCGCCGACAATTGCCAGCGGTTTGTCTTGCGTCGGGTGCGCAACGCCGATGGTCATAAACAAAACGGCAAAAGATATGGCAGCAAAGATAAAATTGATGGCCGGACCGGCGAAAACAATCGCGGCGCGTTGACTTAATCGCTTGTGATAGAAAGAAACCGCCTTTTCTTCTTCGGTTAGCGGCCGTTCCTCTTCCTCGTCTTCCGCCCCCTCAACCGGGACGGTTTCCCCTTCGCCGAACATTTTGACATATCCACCAAGAGGAATAGCCGCGATCTTCCATCGGGTGCCATGTTTGTCGGTCCAGCCTTTGATCTCTTTCCCGAAGCCGATGGAAAAAACTTCAACGCGGACACCGCAACGGCGGGCAACGTAATAGTGCCCCCACTCGTGCACAAACACGAGGACGGACAGTGCTACCAAAAACGGGATACCGATCTCCCAGAGGAAGCTCAGCTTGTCAGTTATGAAAAGGGCTATGTCCATTAATCAACAGGGTGATAATTCGTTCGTTATTATTCGACAACTAAGTTAGTCGATTAGTTCCGTAATACCAGGGTTTCCGCACATTTACGGGCTTCTTTATCGATCACACCCACGTCAGCAATACTTTTAGGCGCATCCAGGTTAAGTTGGCCTAGGACGCCCTCCACGATTTTCGTGATCTCCAAAAATCCAATGGTCCGATCCAGAAAACAACGAACAGCAACTTCATTCGCCGCATTCAACACAATCGGCGCCGCCCCGCCGGCCACAAGACAGTCCCGTGCAATACGCAGCGCAGGAAACCGTTTAATATCAGGCGCTTCAAAGGTCAATTGGGGAATTTTCTCCAACTCGAGTTTTGGCGCCGGCGTGTCCATTCTGCCGGGCCAAGCTAACGCATAGGCGATCGGGGTCCGCATATCCGGCGATCCCAACTGAGCCAACACCGATCCATCCCGATAGCTGACCATACTGT
Organism: Rhodospirillaceae bacterium; assembly: GCA_038140415.1. GTDB lineage: Bacteria > Pseudomonadota > Alphaproteobacteria > Rhodospirillales > UBA2165 > JAYPHU01. The sequence continues at coordinate 783 of JAYQGD010000203.1, read as the reverse complement.
GGATCACCGATTGCGGGTGCACCAGGATATCAATCTGGGATTCAGTGACCGGGAACAAATAGTAGGCCTCGATCAGCTCCAGGCCCTTGTTCATCATAGTCGCCGAATCAACGGATATCTTTGCCCCCATATCCCAATTTGGGTGCGCCACGGCCTCTTTCGGGGTTACATCGGCCATCTTATCAATGTGCGTTTCCCGGAACGGCCCGCCGGAAGCGGTCAAGATCAGTTTTTCGATCGTCTCCGGCCTTTCGAAATCGAAAACCTGATATATGGCGTTGTGCTCCGAATCCACCGGCAACATGGTGGCGCCGGATTGCTGAACTTGATCCAGCATGAGATCACCGGCGCAGACAAGGCATTCTTTGTTGGCGAGAGCGACCGTAACGCCTCTTTTGATGCCGGCAAGCGTCGGCGCCAGCCCGGCGATGCCTACGATCCCCGCCATGAGTAAGTCAGACTGCATATCGGCCGCCGCAACCACAGCCTCCCGTCCCGCTGCGATTTCGATATTCGTGCAGGACATATACTCCTTGAGGTCCTTGTAGGCTCCCTCATCGGCGACCACCGCTAACTCGGGCTGAAATATCCTGGCCTGTTTGGCCAGGAGTTCGGCGTTCTTATTGGCGGTCAGGGCAACGACAGAAAATCGTTCGGGTTCGTGCGCTACCAGGTCAAGGGTTTGACGACCGATTGATCCCGTGGACCCCAGAACCGAAATGGATTTAGGCGTTGTATCTTGTCCGGTGGCGGATTTCGGAGCGGTCATTTCCATGGCAAGGC
>JAYQGD010000202.1:0-5582 GCA_038140415.1 Rhodospirillaceae bacterium | reverse complement strand
GCGGACTGGATTTTGATGGCCGGCGACATGACCGCCCTGCCGGCGATCAGCGTGAATATCGAAGAACTGCCGGCGGACGCCTGTGGCTATATCGCCGTCGAGATCATTGATGAGGCCGATATTCAGGACCTGCCGGTCCCGGCGGGCTTTGAGGTTGAATGGTTGATCAATCCCGATCCGGGCGAAGCCCCGGAGCTTCTTGCCGATCACGTTCGGAGTCTCTCCTGGCGGAACGGCCGGCCGTCGGTTTGGGTGGCGTGCGAGTTCAACAGCATGCGCACCGTCAGGGACTATCTGCAGAAAGACCGGCAGCTCACGAAGGACGAGCTTTATGTCTCCAGCTATTGGAAGCACGGCGCCAACGAGGATTCTCACCGGGTCGCCAAACGGGAAGACAGAAAGGCACTCCCCGTCTCCTGAGTCCACCGGCCGCGAACAAAAAAGCGCCCCGGAGCCGGTTCCTAAAAACCACACCGAGGCGCTGTCACAGAGGCAAACTTAGAAGTCCTATCCGGTTGTTTACGCCCAGATATCCTGTGTGATGCTTTCGTACCAGCCGCGCGCGTAATTGGCCTCGCGGTTGTGGAACCCATCACTGGAGCCGGACGGGCTCAGCCCGCCGGAACCTTTGATCGCAACGATTTTGTTGCCTTCGTAGCCGTAGACCATGGCGACGGAAATGCCGTAATCCTCGGCCACCAGGCTGTAACACGTGTTGACGAACTTCGGCGTGCCCGGTGCTTCGTTGGCCAGCATGGCGCTGATCGCCGCCGCACAGACTTTCGCCTGACTGGAAGCGGAGAAGCCGGACTTCGGCATGGGCGACGCAACACTGGCATCGCCGATCACGTGGACACCTGGCACCAGGGTCGATTCAAACGTGCGCTGATCCACCGGACACCAGCCGCTATTATCGGCCAGCCCCGAGGCGCGGGCGATGGCGCCGGCATATTGCGGCGGGATAAAGTTCACCACATCGCCTTTGTACTGCCCGAAGTTCGTGAGCAGGGTCTTGGTCTTGGCATCGACCTTTTCCACCACGCCGTCATTGTCGACATTGTGGTAGTCGATCATGCCCTTGTAGAGCTTGGCCCAGCCTTCCTTGAACAGGCCCTGTTTGGAGAAGCCCTTCTTCGGATCCAGCACAACAATCTTGGACTTCGGCTTGTGCTTCTTGAAGTAGTTGGCGACCAGACTAATCCGTTCACCGGGGCCCGGCGGGCAACGGAACGGATTTGGCGGCGGTGAAATAATAAACGTGCCGCCGTCCCGCATGGCTTCCAACTGCTTGCGCAGGAGAACCGTCTGCGGGCCCGCTTTCCAGGCGTGAGGAATTGCCTCCACCGTGGTGCGATCCAGACCGTCGACTTGATCCCAGCGGAAATCGATGCCCGGCGAGACAATGCAACGATCGAAGGCGATGCTGTTGCCGTTGCCCAGGGTTACCGTCTTCTTGGCGCCGTCGACCCGACTTGCTATCTCGTGAACCACCGTCACACCCATGCCCTTTAGCGCATCATAGTTCTGGGTGATATACTCCATCGAATTGAGGCCGCCGATCACCGTGTTGGAGAACGGGCAGGTGACATAGCTGGTCGAGGGTTCGATCAGGGTCACCGACAGATTGGCGTTGAACAGCTTCAGATACTTGGCCGCCGTCGCGCCGCCGAAACCCCCGCCGACGATCACCACGTTGGCTTTGCCTTGGGCGAAGAGGGAGCCGATGGGCAGGCCGGCGGCGCCGAGGGCCAGACCGGAACCGAGAATTGCGTTGAATGAACGTCTTGAAATATCAGTCATGTCGTCCCCCTATTTCTTCGAAAAGTAGCTGGCCAAGGCGTCGATCTCGGCGTCGGTGAAGCCTTTGGAAATCCGCATCATCACGGTCGAGGGCCGTTCGCCGGACCGGAAGGATTTCATGCTGGAGGCGATGAAGCTTTTCGACTTGCCGGCGATGCTCGGCATGTCGCCCCGGCTTTTGCCGTTGGTGCCGTGGCAGGAAAAACAGGTGTTGGCGAGGACGACGCCCGACGCCATTTCCGCTTTCGCCGGCGCAGCGGTCAATAGCGCCGCCACCGCGAGCCCCAAAAAACCCAAGAGTGTTCTTTTAAGTATCATGGATTTTACCCCGTTACGGTTGATGAATTAACGTTTTTTATGTGTGGTTATAAAGGAACCTTAGGGTATGTTTTCCATCGATACAATACCTATTGTTTTACCTGAGGTATCGAGGCGCCAAACAAGGTGCCAAACAAAGTGCCTGGCACAATTCGTGCGTTTTAGACCCCTCTGGCGCCAGGCACTTTACTCAGGGCAGTAAACGTCTTGCTTTGGTTGTACGGGAGCTAGCCCAGCTTTTTCGCCAGCAGCTCGTTGACCATTTGCGGGTTGGCCTTGCCCTGGGTGGCCTTCATCACCTGACCGACGAACCAGCCGCCGACCTTGGGATTGCCCTCCCGGTATTGCTGCGCCTGTTCCGGGTTGTCAGCGATAACCTGATCGACAGCGGCTTCGATCTCGCCGGTGTCGGTGATCTGCTTCAGACCCTTGTCCTCGACGATGGCTTCCGGATCACCGCCGTTCGCCACCATCTCCTCGAACACATCCTTGGCGATGCGGTTGGAAATCGTGTCGTCGGAAATGAGCCCCACCAGCTTGCCGAGGGCTTCGGCGCTGACCGGGCTGTCGGCGATGTCCTTGCCGTCCTTATTCAAGACTGCAAACAATTCGTGGATCACCCAGTTGGCGGCGATTTTGGCGTCGCGGCCGGCGGCCACATCCTCGAAGAACAGGGCCGTTTCCTTTTCCGCCACCAGCACGGCGGCATCCGTCTCGCTGAGACCATAGTCGCTGACGAACCGGGCCTTCTTGGCGTCGGGGAGTTCCGGCAGGGACGCCTTGATCCCGTCGACAAAGGATTGCTCCAGATCAACCGGCAACAGATCCGGGTCCGGGAAATAGCGATAATCGTGCGCATCCTCCTTGGAGCGCATGGACCGGGTCTCCCCCCTGTCGGGATCGAATAGCCGGGTTTCCTGCACCACCTCGCCGCCGTTTTCGTAGAGGTCGATCTGGCGCTCGGCTTCGATCTCGATGGCCTGCATGACGAAGCGGACCGAGTTGATGTTCTTGATCTCGGCGCGGGTGCGCAGCTCCTCGCCCGGATGGCGCACGCTCACATTGGCGTCGCAGCGGAGCGAACCCTGCTCCATATTACCGTCGCAGGTGCCCAGATAGCGCAGGATCGCCCGAAGCTTGCGCAAGTACGCGCCGGCTTCTTCCGGGCTGCGCAGGTCGGGCTTGGAAACAATCTCCATCAGGGCCACGCCGGCCCGGTTCAGATCGATAAAGGTCCGTTTCGGGTCTTGATCGTGCAGGGACTTGCCCGCGTCCTGTTCCAGGTGCAGCCGCTCCACCCCGATGTCCCGGGGCCCGTCCGGCATATCCAGGGTGATCGTCCCCTCCCCCACGATCGGGTGGAGGTACTGGGAAATCTGATAGCCCTGGGGCAGGTCGGGATAGAAATAGTTCTTCCGTTCGAACACCGAATGCAGATTAATCGCCGCGTTGAGGCCCAGGCCGGTGCGCACCGCCTGCTCCAGCGCAATCTCATTGATCACCGGCAGCATGCCGGGCATGGCCGCATCTACCAGCGAGACCTGGGTATTGGGCTCGGCGCCGAACGCGGTGGCCGCGCCGGAAAACAGCTTGGCGTTGGAAACGACCTGGGCATGGACCTCGAGGCCGATCACCACTTCCCAATCGCCGGTCTCCCCTTGGATAAGATAGGTCATGCCGCACCTCCGCTGACAAACGGCGGGAGCTGGTCGAACCCGGCTGCCTGCTCCAGGACATCGGCCACCTGGAACAAGCCTTCTTCGTCGAACGGCTTGGTGATCAGATGCAGCCCCAACGGCAGGCCATCGTTGGACAGGCCCGCCGGCACGGAGATGGCGGGCAGGCCGGCCAAGCTCGCCGGCACGGTGAACACGTCGTTGATATACATCTGCACCGGATCATCCATCTTCTCGCCGATGGCGAAGGCGGGATAGGGCGCGGTCGGCGTCAGGATCGCGTCCACTTGGTCGAACGCATCGGCGAAATCCTTGAAAATGAGCGAGCGGACTTTTTGTGCTTTCACATAATAGGCGTCGTAGTACCCGGCGCTGAGCACATAGGTGCCGATCATGATCCGGCGGCGCACTTCCTGGCCGAAGCCTTCGGCGCGAGTCGCCTCGTACATATCTTCCAAGCTCGCGCCGTCGATCCGCAGCCCGTAGCGCACCCCGTCATAGCGGGCCAGGTTGGACGACGCCTCTGCCGGCGCGACAATATAATACGTGGGCAGCGCGTACTTGGTATGGGGCAGACTGACATCCACCGGCTCCGCGCCGGCATCTTTCAGCCAGTCCATCCCCTGGCGCCAGAGATCATTGATCTCGTCCGACATCCCGTCGATCCGGTATTCGGCCGGAATACCGATCTTCTTGCCCTTCAAATCGCCGCCGAGGGCCGCCTCGAAATTCGGGATCGGCAAATCGACGCTGGTGGAATCCTTGGCGTCATGACCGACCATCCCCTGCAGCATGATCGCCGCGTCGCGCACCGTGCGGGTGATGGGCCCGGCCTGATCCAGGCTGGAGGCAAACGCCACCATGCCCCAGCGGGAGCACCGCCCATACGTTGGCTTCATGCCGACGATGCCGCAGAAGGACGCCGGCTGGCGGATGGAACCACCCGTGTCCGAACCCGCTGCGCCCAGCGCAATCCGCGCGGCCACGGTGGCCGCTGAACCGCCGGACGATCCGCCCGGCACCCGGTCCTTACCGTCATTCAGGTACCACGGGTTTTTGACCGGTCCGTAGTAGCTGGTGATGTTGGCGGAGCCCATGGCGAACTCGTCCATGTTGGTCTTGCCGAGCATCACCGCGCCGGCGTTGCGCAAGTTTTGGGTGACGGTGGATTCATAGGGCGGCGTGAAGCCATCCAGGATGTGGGACGAAGCCGTGGTCAGCACGCCTTCGGTACAGAACAGATCCTTGATCGCCAGGGGGATGCCGTCCAGGGCGCCGGCGCTCTCGCCTTTCGACCGGCGGGCGTCGGAGGCCTTGGCGCGTTCCAGGGCCAGCTCCGGCGTTTCGGTCACATAGGCGTTGAGATCGCGGGCCGCCTCGGTCGCCTCAATATGCGCTTGGGTCAGCTCTTCCGAGGTAAAGTCGCCGGCTGACAGTCCGTCCCGGGCCTCGGCCATGGTTATTTGTGTGAGCGCGGCGGTCATTACTCCACCACCTTGGGCACGGTGTAGAACGGGCCTTCGGCATCGGGCGCATTGGCCAGCACCCGGTCCCGGTCGTCGCCGTCGTTCACCTTGTCGGTACGCTGGGGCAGGGTCAGTTCGGTCACGCTGGTCAGCGGATCGACCCCGTCCGTGTCCACCTCGCTCAGTTGCTCAATCCAATCCATGATGTTGGAGAGTTCGCCCGCCAGACCGGCCACGTCCTCGTCCGGCACGCGAATGCGCGCCAGCTTGGCGATTTTGCGCACGGTTGTTTCGTCTAGGGCCATGAAAGTGCACTCTTTTT